>CAZQKJ010000783.1:0-1504 GCA_964593315.1 uncultured Granulosicoccaceae bacterium | reverse complement strand
AGAACCCGAACCCGTGTCCTTGAACAATGCCAGTGAAGTAACCAACTTAATCGATACCCATGTCCACTTTGACGACGATCGTTTCGATCATGACAGAAATATAGTCTATAAAAACGCGCTGGACTCAGGAGTCACTCGCCTGATTGTACCTGCTACCACACGACACCGCTGGCAGAAGATACAATCGTTGTGCGCCCGGCACTCACAAGTTTATCCAACTGCAGGATTACACCCGGCTTATATCCAGCAACACAAGGACAGCGACTTGCATGACCTTCCCGAAGCACTTGAATCGGGCAACTGCGTGGCTGTTGGAGAATGCGGATTGGATGGTTTTATAAAGGAACTTGATTTTAACAAACAAAAACGCTTTTTCGATCAGCAGCTAATGATAGCGGCGGAGATTAAATTACCGGTAATCGTGCATGCCAGATCTGCAGTACAGGAAGTCATTCAGAGCATCAGGACCGCAGGAAAAAATACCACCGGGGTAATACACAGCTACAACGGCAGCCTTGAGCAGGCAAAGCAGTTGATTGAACTCGGTTATCTTTTAAGCTTTGGTGGGGCAATCACCTATGATCGTGCCACACGCTTGCACAAAGTGGTCGCAGAGTTACCGCTGGACACCATCATGCTAGAGACAGACGCGCCAGATCAAACTGTCAGTCGTAATAACGGTGAAAGAAATGAACCCGCCTATCTGACTGAAGTATTGGACCGGATGGCAAAGCTCAAGAAAATATCTATAAAAGACATGGCAATATCCAGTAATCGCAACGCCACAAGTCTATTCAAACTGCCGCCACCTGTGGCCTGATTTAAGTGCACTATTTACTCATATTTTTATTCGTTATCGGAAGCATACTCGGACCACAACTATGGATTCGATGGGTATTTTTCCGATACGGCCACGACAACCCGGGCATACCGGGCACAGGTGGTGAGCTTGCCAAACATCTGATTCAAAGGTTTGAACTAGGCGAGGTAATAGTCGAAGAAACCGATCCCAATCGCGATCACTTCGACAGCAGCACACCCGCAGTGCGCCTATCTCCTGATAACTACAATGGTAAATCGCTAACGGCTATTGCTGTCGCAGCCCATGAGGTCGGACACGCGATTCAGTGGCACAGAAAAGAGACCGTTTTCAAACTGCGAACAAAGTACATCCCGCTGGCAAAGCGATTACAGCAAATTGGATTTATGTTACTGGCACTGGCACCCATTGCCGGCATTCTAACCCGAAGCCCGATTGGCGCAGCGCTGCCCCTGGTGGGTGGTGTACTCGCCGCACTCTGCGGTGCCGCAACCTACTTGATAATTCTACCGGAAGAGTGGGATGCGAGCTTCAATAAAGCGATGCCTATCTTGATAGACGGTGAGTACATTACACCGGAACAGGAATTCGCCACGCGTCGTATTCTTCGAGCCGCAGCATTAACCTATGCGGCCGCAGCACTTGCGTCACTACTCCAGGTTTGGAGATGGTTACCACTGGTTT
>CAZQKJ010000782.1:0-1517 GCA_964593315.1 uncultured Granulosicoccaceae bacterium | reverse complement strand
TTGATGTCCATTATAATATCGAGAATCATGATGATTATTCCGGTCAGGGGACGAGCAATTATAGGCAGCTGATTGGGAAAGATGGGAAAAAGTTTCCAGACTTCCAAGACATATCAAATCAGTGGGACACTCAAGGGGAATATGTATCGTTTTTCCCAAATGTACTTTTAGGTGTTCATCGTGATCATGCCTTCGCAATGCTTTTAATGCCGCAAGGGCCTGAGGTTACTTTGGAACGTGTAGCTTTATGTTATTCCGAGCAAAATATTGATGCCCCTGAATGGCAAACAATGCTCAAAGAAAATGCTAGAATTTGGCAAGATGTTTTCTCAGAAGATATTAACGCCGTGGAGGGTATGCAAAAGGGCCGTCATGGAAAATTCTTTGATGGAGGCAAGTTTTCACCTGTTATGGATGGGCCTACACATATTTTTCATAAGTGGGTAGCAAGGAAGATGTTAAACTCCACATATTAAAATTACTTATATTATCTAAATATAAGAGAAATATAGTTCTACTTTCTGCTGAACAATGGCATGTGAGCTCAGACGCCCAAAGAGGACATAGAGTTGGTTACACTTTTAAATACAATCGAAGATAATTTCGCACGAGAAGTCTGTCGGTCATATGGTGATAAACCAGAGGATTTATTGGAAATTTTGCATGAATTGCAGGAAGAGAATGGATTTTTGAGTGATGGGGCCTTGCGAACGATTGCTTACGCTCTGAATATATCACGTGCTGAAATACACGGCGTTGTCAGTTTTTACCATGATTACAAAAGAACCCAACCCGCGCGTCAGACGATTAAAATTTGCCGTGCTGAAGCGTGTCAGGCTGTCGGGGCCGAAGATTTAATCAAAGAGGCTGAAAAATCCTTCGGCGTAAGTCTTAACGCTGACGGAACTGATGTAGCACTCGAGGCGTCCTATTGTCTTGGCAATTGCGCGCTTGGACCCGCCGTTATGATCGACGATTACCTTTATGGACGTATCGACGTTAAGACGTTGAAAAAAATCTCCATGAAGCACCGTGAAGGCTCAAGGTCATGAGTATCAAAGTTTATGTACCAAAGGATGCGGCTGCTCTATCTGTTGGCGCAGAAGATGTGGCCGATGAAATAAAAAAACTTGGAGGTGACAAAGTTGAAATTATCAGAAATGGCTCAAGAGGGATGTTGTGGCTTGAGCCATTAGTTGAAGTTGAAACGGATAATGGCCGCATGGCTTATGGCCCTGTTTCGACGGATGATGTTGCAAGTTTATTCGAAGCAAACTTTTTAAAGGGCCAAGACCATAATTTAGGTCATGGATTAACTGAAGACATTCCATACTTGAAGAACCAAGAGCGCCTGAGCTTTGCTCGCGTAGGCGTGATAGATCCATTAGACTTGAATTCTTATGAAGCTAATGGTGGTTTGGCTGGGCTTAGAAAAGCTCTAAAAATGAGTCCTGATAAGATTGTCGAAACTGTTTTAGACTCAGGCTTGCGAGGCCGAGGCGGCGCGGGTTTCCCAA
>CAZQKJ010000781.1:0-1520 GCA_964593315.1 uncultured Granulosicoccaceae bacterium | reverse complement strand
GCTCTGTGCCTCGGAGATGTTTTCAGATCTCCCCACACCGCGTGCGTTATACACCCGAGAAATCAGGTTGTCCTTGTGGTTCTGGTAGAGCGCAATCTGCACCGCTGCATCAATCGGGAGCCTGGCATCAGATCTCCACTCGATACCAATATCTGCATTGTCCGAGGTTTCTGTTTGTAGGTCAGTGTTTCCTATGAATAAGCCCTGGCTACCAAATAGTTCAAAGAACGATGGCGCTCTTTTATGCCGTGAGGCATTGGCTGTTATGCTCCATTGTCCGGCAAATGCCTCTCCCAGTACATGGTGAATACCCAGTTGCGGCACCAATACACTTTCGCTGAAGTTACTGCGGTCGCGTGCGTTGTTGGAAAAACTATATTCGTCTTGTAAGGCAAAGCCGAACAGGCTTGCTGAAAACAGGCTTTGGCCGTCATTGAAGTAACGGTTCCACTGAGCACTGAGGTCTGATCTGATTCGATGTGCCTTTGTGTTGTTGCCTGCTACCAGCTCATTGCGTGAGTCAAGTGTTTCAGATCTTGCACTTAAGTTTATTGAGTACGAGTGTTCGTCCAACAGCTTTTCCCAGTAACCTCTGCCACCGAATACCTGGGTATCGGAGTTCACCAGCTGAGCTATGTTGCCTATGGTGCTGTCACGATCATCAAAGATCTCGTTTTTGGTGCTGAAAAAGCCACCCCACAGAGAAGACCATCCACCGGCACTGGCCGTGCTTGACAGGGTAGAGCGCCACTGCAGGTTGTCTGTTGCGAGTGATGCACTGCCACGAATGGTATTGCGCCAGTCACTGATGCCTTGATGATGCTGGCTCAGTTGTAGTGCGTGCTCGAGCCTTCCGGCTGACAATTGGTGACCACTTTTGATAAAGCCGGATGTGCTGCTAGTCTGGCCGTTTCGACGCAGCTGAGTCTCATCGTCTTCTGTGTTAAACGAGGTGCCGTTATCGTTTAAAAAAGGAAAATCGTTTTCACTCTGTCGATGTGAAAACGAAGCCACCAGGCGCTGTCCGCTTAGCCAGTCAAGTGGTCCGGAGTAGGCTGTAGAGAACCTTGCGGTGCCAAAGGATCCGAGTCCTGCAAGGACTGAGACAGAGGGATTATCCGTGGCTCTTGCGCTGGTTATGTTTACCGCGCCACCGATAGCGCTGTTGCCAAGTTGTACCGGTACTGTGCCGCGATATACTTCTACCCTGGCGGCCTGCAAGAGTTCAATATGACTCAGATTGACGCCACCACCGGCCGCTTCGTTTAACAGTACGCCGTCTACATAGACATTCACTTGTTCTGCTGTAGAACCACGTAGTGAAATAGTAGAGAAGCTACCCAGACCACCAGTCTGCCGGAACTGTATGCCGCTCTCGGCTGCCAGAGTCTCGGCAAGTGAGCCACCTGCTTGCTGCAGCTCCTCTTTCTCTATGACTTCTTTAAAGCCGGTGAATTCGCCTTCCGGTGTATAACGCACGCGGTGTGGGGAGATCTGAAAACATCTCCGAGGCACAGAGC
>CAZQKJ010000780.1:0-1524 GCA_964593315.1 uncultured Granulosicoccaceae bacterium | reverse complement strand
AACAATACACACTGGCTCCATGACAGTGAAGCAAACAGCACAAGGAGATAGGTATCGGATCTCTATAGCTACCGTGTGTGTCGTTGCCAGTTCTTTTAAGCTTGTAATGCCATTTTTTTCATGGCACGCTCCCGGCATTCCAACCGATTAATGGTGCTTGCACAGTGTCTGTACAATTTACAAAAGAAGGTAATATTGCGTTTGTCGAAATTGACAACCCACCGGTCAATGCCTCTTCGCAGTTAGTGCGTCAAGGTTTGTTGGATGCGCAGGCGAGAGCTGAAGCTGCAACAGACATTGACGCGGTTGTTCTACTGTGTGCGGGTTCTACTTTTGTCGCCGGTGCTGATGTCAAGGAGTTTGGCCAGCCACCACTTGAACCACATTTGCCAGATGTGATTAATAAGATGGAATCATCGACCAAGCCGTGGATTGCTGCAATCCATGGTACTGCGCTTGGCGGTGGGCTAGAGATTGCACTGGGCTGCACTTATCGAATTGCGCTGGATAACGCAAAGCTCGGTTTTCCAGAGGTCAATCTTGGCCTGGTACCGGGTGCGGGGGGAACGGTGCGACTACCGAGATTAGTCGGTCCTTGTAAAGCCTTGTCGATGATTAGTTCCGGTAAGCCGATATCTGCCAGTGATGCACATTCCGTGGGTTTGATTGATGAGATCACAAGCTCTGATCTAAAAAGCGCCACGACACGCCTGGCATCTGTTATGGCAAAACAGCGGATGCCAAAACCTCTTTTACAGCGCGATATTCCAGATTACGTCAGTGAAGAACTTGTACAGCTTTATACCGCCACTAAAAAGAAAGCGCGTGGGCAGCAGAGCATCGTTGCTACCTGTGACGCGATTCAAAATACCCTTGATCTGTCTGGAAAAGATGCACTGGCGGCAGAGCGTAACCTGTTTTTAACTCTCAAAGACAGCCAGCAATCCAAAGCATTAAGGCATATCTTTTTTGCCGAACGCAGTGCTACCAAGATCGCATCGATAAAAGACATTCAAAGCAATCCACTGCAACAGATCGGTGTAGTCGGAGGCGGCACCATGGGGGCGGGTATAGCGGCCGCCTGTTTGCTTGCAGGTCTTGCGGTGACCATGGTTGAACGTGATGCAAAAAGTGCTGCTGCAGGAAAGGAGCGGACTTTAACTGTACTCAGTGGTAGCTTGAAGAGAGGCCTAATTTCAAACAAACAGCACGTTGAGATGACAGATCAGATGACTGCCACCGACAACTATTCTGCTGTATCAAACGCCGATATCGTAATTGAAGCAGTGTTTGAGGACCAAGATCGCATCGATAAAAGACATTCAAAGCAATCCACTGCAACAGATCGGTGTAGTCGGAGGCGGCACCATGGGGGCGGGTATAGCGGCCGCCTGTTTGCTTGCAGGTCTTGCGGTGACCATGGTTGAACGTGATGCAAAAAGTGCTGCTGCAGGAAAGGAGCGGACTTTGGCTGCAACTGTCACCAATATCACACCCATTAATGCCCAGTCGTAACGCACCAGT
>CAZQKJ010000779.1:0-1544 GCA_964593315.1 uncultured Granulosicoccaceae bacterium | reverse complement strand
AAACTGTTAATGTCAACTTCACTCTGTACAGAGTGAAGTTGACATTAACAGTTTTCTCAATCGCCTGGAGCGGGTTGATCTGTTGCGTGATCCGAAGCTGATCTTTGCACAGCAGGAATCCAATCTGACAGCATCAACAGAGTCAGCTGACAGATTGATCCGGTTCAATATTGAACTACAACTTGCCGAGCCGTTGTTGCTGCTTCCCGGTAGTGCTGATACAGATGCCGATACAGATGCTGATACCGAGACCGGTAACGACAAGGCAGGAGTGTCTGATCATGGCTGATTCCGCAGGGTTGTCTGGTAAGTGGAAATCTCTACCTGAAAGCGACCGTCGTGCGTTATCTTTGATGGTGATGTTTTTGGCGGTGGTAGCTGGATATATCGGCGTGCTTGAGCCGTTGCTGTCGCGCTACCAGCGTGCCAACACGGAGTTAACCGAGTTGCTTGATCGGCATGACAGCAATACACGAAAAGTCGGCTTGCTTCCGCGCAGGGAAGCTAATTTAACCGAGTATCGATCACAGCTTGCGCAAATAAACCAGCGATTTACCGTGGCTGTTGCATCAACACAGATAGCTGTTTCACGTACACTCGCAGAGCTTAATTCCTACGCGCGGCTCAGCTCGGTGGAAGTTGATACCATCAAGCCTGGCGAAGCACAGGAGTTTGAAACCTACACGGAAATTCCGTTTGAGCTTGAACTCAGCGGTTCGTTTTCGGATCTCAGGCGTTTTTTGTATTATATAGATACCTCTCCATCGCTGCTGGCTACCACTCGATTGAATTTGCGCTATGACAGCACTGCTTCCACAAAGGCAAGCATAGAGGTGACTGACATCGTGCGTCTGGCCAGAGACACGCAACCTGATTTGCAATTTGTTTCAAACAGCGCAAGCCACTTGCGGGTCGTAGCTTCTGAGGGATTGGGCTACCACGCCATGCGCGAAGCTATAAAAGAGGGGCTTTTTGAGTCGGACGATACAGTCGTCGATCTGGTGCCGGCCAGCGACACAGTCACTGTCGAACGTTTGCTGTTGTCAAAGGATATTGATGCAATATCGCTGACGGTACTTGATTTGATTGGTTATTGGGAAAGAGGTATACCGCTCATAGCGGTCCTGCCAATAGGGGAAAGCAGAGGCGCGGAAGGTATTGTAGTTACCGCCAGCTCGGCAATGCAATCGGTTGTTGATATTGCCCGGTCCTCAGTGGCAGTGGATCAGCATGGCATACTTCAGTTTGTTCTTTTTGACGCACTTGCTCGGCAAGGGCTGTCCATTGACAGCATTAATCAGCAACCGATGTCTGCATCGCAGGTTGCGCGTGATTTGGCCGCAGGTACGACCAGCGTCGGATTAACCCGTGAGCCCTATCTTTCGCGGTTGGTGAACCTTGATCAGGCACGATTGATTTTTAGTACCGACAGCGCGGAGCTACCCACCATAGATGTGCTTGCCGTCAGACCGGAGGTGCTTACGGAAAAGCGGGGTGTTTTACAGCTGTTGGTAAATGCAGTGCTCGATACTACACAGCAATCC
>CAZQKJ010000778.1:0-1555 GCA_964593315.1 uncultured Granulosicoccaceae bacterium | reverse complement strand
TAATGATTGTTATCGTTTTTAGTTGTAATAGAAAAATAATAAAATCAGAAACTAAAATTGAATCTAATGAGAAGAAAGAAGTAACTAAAATTGAGGATAAAGAGATTGTAATTGAAGGAACTGTAATTTCAGCTAATAGAGGTTTCTTTCAAAATACTATTTATAGTTCTTGTGTAGTTGAAGTCAATACTATTTTTAAAGGTGAATTAAATGAAAAAGTAATTGAGATATTTGTAATGGGTGGTTCAATTGGAGAACAGTCTGTAAGTTTATCTCATGGTCAAATCATTTTACCTTCTGAGAATGTAACAGCAATATTTAGAATAAAAGAACTCGAAGAAGATAATCCAAATAAAGAACTAAAACACCTAACACCTTTTAAACTTTTTTATGGGGTTGCAAATGTAAGAATGCTTTTTCCAATTGAGAGTTATCGTTATTGGGATAATCATTTGGAAAAAGAAGTATATCAAAAATTAGAAAAGGAATTTGGAAGAAAAAGAAAAATTGTACTCCCTAAAAAAACTGTAGATGAAGTTGCAATAAATTATTCAAGTGGAAATAGACAATTACTACCAAATCGAAAAACTGGAATAATCTATAAATTAAGACCTATAAACGAAACAAAAAAAGAAGATTTTTTAGGATTTAATTTACACATAGCAAGTTCTAATAAAGACACATACCTCCAAAAAGGTGAAATAATTATAGAATATAATGCTGCAGTATTTCGTGATTCAATTGTTTCAAGAGGAGATTTACATTATGATATTCCAAGAAATTACAAAAAGGAATATTCATCAAGGTCAGGTGCGATACCCCAACATTTTGAAGTTAATATTTTTGATGTAAGCCCAAATAAATTTAAAATTCAATGGATAAATCCAAATTCAACAGATAGTTGTTTACAATTACTCCCAAGCAAAAAAGGTATCTATGGCATGCAATTATATTTTAAACCTCATCAATTAGATAAACCTATAAAAATACATTTGAAAAACAAAGGGTTACAAAATTTGCATTATAATTATCAATCTGAAAATATGGTTTCCTATGACTATGTGGCAACTGATTACTTACAATACTTGAGTGCAAAAGCATTAATGCCAGCTACAATCACTAATTTTAATTCGGAAAAGATATATCAACCTTATGATACAATTCAATTAGTTGGTAAAAATTTTGGACGATACTCTGCTGTTTCATTTTCATCAAAGGGAACACAAGGTCATCATAGATATAGAAAAGTACCAGAAAGTTTTATGTTAAGTCGTTCAGATACGTTAATAAAAATGATAATTCCTCCTCTAACCTTAAAGAAAAGAGGATTTGATTTATCAGAGGAATGGATTCCATCAAATGGAAAAATAATGGTGACAAAAGGATATGGAGAATTCAAAGTAAAGACGTGGAGTAAACAACAAATAAAAATTAAAAATACAGCACCGAACAAAGCATACAACGGCAATTGAGGCTATGCGCCTCAACTGCGTGGATGCGAGACCGTCAGACTGTGAAAAAACCTACTTAACAATTGATCTACATTGGTGAGGAT
>CAZQKJ010000777.1:0-1559 GCA_964593315.1 uncultured Granulosicoccaceae bacterium | reverse complement strand
GGTCAATCGAACTGTCGTCGATCTCATCCTCCGCCGCAGCGCCTGCATCAAATGTCTTCTCGCGCGTCTGCTTCCCATCCTCATTCCATTGGCGCCACACCCCGTCCGCCTCGTCTTGTTTGTAATGGCCCATGACTGATTTCATGCCGTTCTCATGCCACCAGACCCATTGGCCCGTCTTTTGGCCCTGAGCGTCGTAGCTTCCCATGGATTGCTTGATGCCATTTTGGTGCCACCAGACGAAACGACCGACGCGCGATCCATCGTCTAGATTCCCAAACATTTTTGTTTGGCCATTTTGATACCACGAACGAATTGGACCTTGCTCACTGTCCTCTCCAGTGACAACCAACTCTGCCGGCTTGGCATCCCACCACTGGTCCTCACCGTTGAGTTCCACGCGCCCCAGCAAAACAATCTTGGCTTCCTGCTTTTGATTGCTTGGTCGGTAATAAGTCACGCGGCTTTCAATACGCCTGCCGTCTTGATAGACCTCTTTGCGAGTGATCTTGCCGCGCTCATCGAACTGAATCAATTGTCCGTCGGGTACATTGTCTGCAAATTGCATGCGGCGAAATATTTTCTCTCCCGGATAGAACCAGACCGCCAGCCCATCACGTTTCCCGTCCTTGTAAGGCATCTCAAAAACCTTTTGCCCCTTGGCATCGGTAATTCGCCACTCGCCAGAGATTCTCCCCTCGGAGAAAGTGGCGCGAGACTTAAATGGCCCTTGGAACAAACTGAAGGGAGGATTGAGAAAAATTCCTCCGTCGCTTTTGAGGTGCAGCCGGGCCCAATTGCCCTCCATCGCACCATCGAGGTAAGTTCCCATCGCGATTCTGATGCCCTCTCGGTCAAACAGTTGCCACTGTCCATCGTTGACGTAATTTCCAGCTTGGTCTTGCTTAACATGACGAGCAATTTGAACGTTTCCGTCCGGATACCGCTGCCGAATAATTTCGCGGCCTCGCATTTCCCCGATGTCAGCTTTAGAACGACGAGCCGACGTCTCGAGCGTTTCTCGAGAAGGTGTTGCATCGGGATATCCAGACGCGTTGCCGCTGAACTGGTACGGATCGGATTGATCAGCTTCGGCGCTCCAAAGAGGTTCTTGAGAAAGCGTTGGAACATCACCACCAACGGGCCCAAAGATCGTCGTGCTAGGGTCTACCTCGGATTCGCCGGCGCTAGTATCAAATCGAGGACCTAGCTGTTGGTCGTTGAAACCCTGACTAGGAAACGAAGAAGACGCGGACGATGGGTTGGGGACAAATGATCCCGCGCGAGAACTGCTGCCGCTAATGTCGCCGAGCGTTTGCCCCGGAGGAATCTGTGGAGTCGAGAAGGTTTGCGCAAGCGCATCTTTGTGGTCAAAGATCGAAGCACTCAATAGGCAAGAGAGAGCAATTAAGATGGGGAGTCCGACTCGGATCATCTTTTCGTTTTGTTCGCTGCAAAAAGTGTTTAAAAAAGCGGCAGACTGTGGAGCCTATGCGAAGACCTCTGTCACGACATAACCGTACTCAGTATATCGACAAATCCCCTAAGGTTACTGATAG
>CAZQKJ010000776.1:0-1570 GCA_964593315.1 uncultured Granulosicoccaceae bacterium | reverse complement strand
GTGGGGCTATCGTCAAGCTCCATCTCGACGCATCAAACGACGTCTAGGACGTTCTCCCAAAGATCAGGCGACATCGACGATCCTCAACCCTTCTTTGCCGCTCTAGACGCTGGGGTTAAAGGATTTTTCCGAAACAGCCGATAGTACAAAAATGGCTGAAAGAAGGCGCGCCCACTTCTCTGTTCTGGCAACGGTGGCGATTGGAGCATCGACGCTCTTCCCAGCTCCTGTCGGGGCTGCAACATTCCTCTGCGGCGGGGAAGCTGCCACGATCGTTGGCACCGGTGGTGCCGACGAGATTCAGGGAACACCAGGCGCCGACGTGATCATCGCCTTCGCTGGCGATGACGTCATCTCTGGACTGGGCGGTGACGACATTATTTGTGCGGGTGCTGGCTTCGACGTGATCAACGGCAATGGCGGAAACGATCTCATCTTTGGCCAAACTGGCAACGACACGATCTTTGGCGATGCCGGCAACGACACCATCTACGGCCAGACCGGTTTGGACACGATTGACGGCGGTAGCGGTGTCGACATCATCGAGGGCGGCTTTCACGACGACATTATCAACGGCGGAATTGGCGATGACAGACTCAACGGCGGTGGTGGCAACGACACGATCAATGGGCAAGCGGGCAACGACCTGATCACGGGCGGACTCCACGCCGACACGATCGACGGAGGCCTCGGCGATGACCGTCTCATAGGTGGTGTTGGCCGGGACGTTATTTCTGGTGGTGGCGGATCCGACGTGCTCTTCGGCGGTGAATTCACCGACCGTCTCGATGGGGGCTCAGGGAACGACAACCTTTTTGGTGGCGATCACGATGACGTCCTCGTTGGAGGTCACGGTGCCGACAACCTGAGCGGTGGATCCGGCAACGACACGCTCACCGGTGGATCCGGCAACGACAATCTCAATGCGGGGGCCGGCAACGACAGCCTCCATGACGCATCAACCCGCCTCCAAAACCTGACTGAAGATGAGTTTGAGCAGGCAGCTGAGGACGAGATGTTTCGCCTACTTAATTGCGCCAGAACCGGTGATTATGACCAATGGTGCGAACAAGGCGATGAAGCGGGATGGAACATATCTTCATCTGAACGGAGCGGAAACGTCCTCGGTCGTAGCTCCGTCCAAGACGCGGGATCAAAGGTCTGGAGTCAACACCTGATAGCCACTGGACAATTTTGTCACGACGGCGCGCCTGGCTGCACCCCGAGCACGAGACAGACCGCCCCCTACAGCGGCGAGAACATCGCGATTACTCCGCTTCGAGATGGTGGAACGAGCTTGTACGCGGCCGAACGCACCGCTAAGGCAATCGTCGATCAGTTCATGGACAGCTCGGGGCATCGAAGCAATCAACTCAACGCATCCTTCGAAGGGTTCGGCGCCGGGCTCGAAGTGGACTCGTACAGAGGATTCGCAGCTGTCTACACAACGCAACGTTTCATTCGCTAGAAGCGAATGCGGCGGGGGTTCTGCGATGTCTCTCGGCGGCGAGGCCTCGTGAACTGTGCGCGGTGAACGGCCTTCATGATGTCGTCGATCGCATCGAGCAGG
>CAZQKJ010000775.1:0-1570 GCA_964593315.1 uncultured Granulosicoccaceae bacterium | reverse complement strand
GAAGTCAGATAAGCCTACTTTAATTGCCTGCAAAACAATTATCGGTAAAGGCGCGCCCAATAAAGGCGGAACCTCTAAAGTACATGGCGCGCCCTTAGGGGATGAAGAAATTACGGCGACGCGAAAAGCCTTAGGCTGGAACCATAGGCCTTTTGAAGTTCCAGAAGATGTTTACAAAATGTGGAAACGTCCTGGGCGACGCGGAAGGGCGGCTCAAAAGGCATGGAAAGCACGATTGGCGTCATCCAAACAAGAGGCAGACTTTATTCGCGCGGTTAAAGGCGATCTGAATCACGGCTGGAAAGAGGCAATGCAGTCCTTCAAGGATGAGCTTATTAAAGCCGCTCCCAAAGAAGCGACACGCGCCTCATCTGGCAATGCTCTTAAAGTCTTGACGGAAAGTCTCACAGACATGATTTCAGGATCAGCAGACCTTCAAGGCTCTAACAAAACCCGTACACCGGCGACATCATCAGAAATTCAGGCTGGAAATTACGGTGGTCGTTATATCAATTACGGCATACGAGAACATGGTATGGCCGCTGCCATGAATGGTATGGCTCTACATGGCGGTATTATTCCGTATTCAGGAACCTTCCTTGTCTTTGCTGATTATTGCCGCCCGTCTATTCGGTTGTCAGCTTTGATGGAGCAGCGCGTAATTTACGTCATGACCCACGATTCAATTGGTGTAGGCGAGGACGGCCCAACCCATCAACCTGTAGAACATGTGGCCTCATTACGCGCCATTCCAAATCTCTATGTCTTCCGCCCTGCCGACGCGGTTGAAACGGCGGAGTGTTGGGAGCTCTCTGTCGAACGCACATCTGGTCCGTCCCTTCATGCCTTGACCCGTCAGGGCTTGCCTATGGTTCGGACATCTGCGGATAAAAACATGTGCTCAAGAGGTGGTTATGTTTTAAAAGCCGGTGAAGGCGCAGATGATATTGTCTTACTCGCCAGTGGATCAGAAGTTCACCTCGCTTTAGAGGCTCATAAAGCCCTATCGACCCAAGGTATTTCAGCCCGTGTTGTCTCTGTGCCGTGTATGGAATTATTCTTGGCACAAGGCGAAAAATATGTACGTTCTGTCTGTGGTAAAGACTTGCCAAAAATTGCCATCGAAGCCGGCATCCGGCAAGGATGGGATCATCTTATTGGACGTGAAGGTGGATTTGTCGGGATGAATAGTTTCGGGGCCTCCGCCCCGGGAGCAGCTTTGTTTGAACATTTTGGTATTACCGCTAACGCCATTATTGTCAAAGCCAAAGACATACTCGGAAAATAATGAAAGAACTCCCTGGAGATATATTTGTAGCGGGACAGCTGCTCCCAGCTCAAATCCAAGCTTTGGCGGAACAAGGTGTGATGACATTCATCAATAACCGACCCGACATGGAAGCCCCAATGCAACCTTCATCTCAAGAGTTTGAAAAGCTCGCTCAAGATTTGGGTGTGGATTATCATCATATTCCTATGGCGGGCGGGCTCACGCCAGGACTCATTGAAGCCTCTGAAACAGCCTATGCAAACCTTCCACGCCCTATTGTAGCGTTCTGTGCCAGCGGAA
>CAZQKJ010000774.1:0-1570 GCA_964593315.1 uncultured Granulosicoccaceae bacterium | reverse complement strand
TTTACAACGAATTTGATTTACTCAAAAAATTAGTTTACTCAAAAGATTGCATAAAAATTTGATGTAACAAGAACAAGTCTACCAATGAACGGTGGCTTAAACTTTATCCAGATTAAATTCCAAAACATACCAGATGAGCGTTAGCGCCCCTATCTTTGTTGCTGCAGATAATTTGTTAAATGTCTGACTAGTCAAATTTGATGGTGAGGTAGCTGGGTTGATAAACAGCAATTTATTCAGCGTTTCAATTGTCTTTTCGTAAAAATTTAGATTGTTAAGCGCTGATTAAACAGCCCTACGCAAAGTCTGAAAAACATTACACATCATTATTCGATTGTCGAATTGCAAGGCATGTTGAAATCGAACACATATACACTTACATGTAACCCGGCGGATTATCCGCCCTCTACCTTCAGGGTTATTCACCTATGAAACCCGCTCGTAAATCCAACTCACGTCAGAACTCCAATCCTGTGGCTAATCCTACAAAAAAAGCACCTAAAGAACCCAGAGAATCGAATGATTCTTCAAACAAGCAGGCCATGAACCTGACTGATCTGAAGAAGAAAAACCCGACCGAGCTAATCGAAATTGCTCAATCAATCGGTGTTGAGAATGTCGCCCGCCAACGCAAACAGGACATTATCTTTTCGATCCTGAAAGCGTCTTCCAAAAAGGGAGAAAACATTTACGGCGGTGGCGTCCTGGAAATTCTGCAGGACGGCTTCGGTTTCCTTCGCTCTGCTGACAGCTCCTACCTGGCAGGTCCTGACGATATTTACGTATCCCCAAGCCAGATCAGACGATTCAGCCTGCGAACGGGTGACACGATTTTCGGCAAAATCCGACCGCCGAAAGAAGGGGAGCGTTACTTTGCACTCCTTAAAGTTGATGAAATCAATTTCGGGCCACCGGAGCAGGCGAGAAATAAAGTCCTGTTCGAAAACCTTACACCGCTGCACTCTAACGAGCAGATCAAAATGGAGCGTGGCAACGGTAGTACAGAAGACATTACCGCGCGAATTATCGATTTCGCCGCACCCATAGGTAAAGGTCAGCGCGGGCTGTTGGTATCACCACCAAAAGCCGGTAAAACGCTGATGCTTCAAAATATTGCGCAAAGCACCGCAGCCAATCATCCGGAGTGTTATCTAATCGTACTGCTGATCGATGAACGTCCGGAAGAAGTAACTGAAATGGAGCGCATGGTTCAGGGTGAAGTTATATCCAGTACCTTTGATGAGCCTGCCAGTCGCCACGTACAAGTCGCTGAGATGGTAATTGAAAAAGCCAAGCGACTGGTTGAACACAAAAAAGACGTTGTTATTCTGCTCGACTCGATAACGCGTCTTGCACGTGCATACAACACGGTTGTACCAGCCTCCGGTAAAGTACTGACTGGTGGTGTTGATGCCAATGCATTGCACCGGCCCAAACGTTTTTTTGGTGCTGCACGAAACATCGAAGAAGGCGGCAGCTTAACCATTATCGCCACCGCTCTGGTTGATACCGGTTCCAAGATGGACGAAGTTATCTACGAGGAATTTAAAGGCACAGGGAACATGGAACT
>CAZQKJ010000773.1:0-1572 GCA_964593315.1 uncultured Granulosicoccaceae bacterium | reverse complement strand
CTATTACTACTGCTGATTCCGGGTGCTACCCGCTCGAGAAAAAAGTTAGGCCTGTGGTATGACCGCAGTAGAATCAAAAAGTAGGTATTATCCTCTCAATACGCTATTGAGCTATGTTAAACATGGGCAGATAATTTTTCCATGTCCACCACACGTTAAATAATGACTATCGTTATTAAAGTGACGGATGCCAGCGGAGGTGATGTCGGCAGGCTCGGCCATGGTCTCGGTATGCAACGCACGGAACAGCCTTCACACGCGGCATTTGTGACCATACCGTTCTCAAAGAGAATATGGTCCTGACTATCGAGCTCTTGATCTCTTACTGAGACGGCTTGATGATGCATGAAGAAGACACTGTGCTTGAGGCGTCAGGCGCTCGCTTACTGACTGACCGAGCGGCACCTGAATTACCGATCATCTGAATGGTGTAGACTAGCGTCAGATATTATATTGACGGGTTTTTTAAACATTGATCTGTAAATCAACAGGCACAGGCCATTGAGTGTTTTGGTCTTCGATTCAGGCATGGGCGGGCTCAGCATTTTTCGGGAACTCAGACTCAGGCTACCGCAGCAAAGTTTCATCTATGTTGGTGATGATGCCGGATTCCCCTATGGCGACTGGGATGAACAATCACTGGCCAACAGGATTGTCGGAATATTTGAACGCTTGCTAATGCAGTATCAGCCGCAAATAGCGATTGTAGCCTGTAACACTGCTTCCACCCTGATACTGCCGGCACTGCGGGAGAAATTTGATATCCCATTTGTCGGTACCGTGCCCGCCATCAAGCCCGCAGCGCTTCGTACAGCGTCGGGACTGATTACCCTCCTCGGCACACCTGGTACAATCAGCAGGGACTATACAAAAAACTTAATAACGCAGTTTGCAAGCTCGGTTGAGGTTCAGCTGGTCGGCGCTCGTGACCTTGCAAAGATCGCAGAAGATTATCTTCTGCAACGCAGCTGGGATGAGACTCTCTTGCAGGCAGAGTTAGCACCCTGCTTTGTAGAAAAAAACGGGTTGCGCACCGATATAGTCATTCTCGGTTGCACACACTATCCGTTCCTGGCTAACCAGATGCGTAAAATTGCGCCCTGGCCAGTTGACTGGATAGACCCGGCGGAGGCGATTGCCAGTCACGCTCAGCGACTGTTATCAAACGACTCTGTTGACCCCGATCAAAGCTCTGCAGGAGAAAACCACGTAAAACAAAACCAAACACCAGAGCACGACCTCGCCATCACGACATCCAGTCAAATTCAGCCTGCCGCTACAAGATTGCTGCATTCCTTTGGATTAAAGACCTGCTCAATGCCTGAGTTGTTAGAGCCGGTTTAATACTAAAAAACACAGCAGTTCATACGTGAACAACTATCCGGCAATTGTCTGCTGTTCCCTGAACGCGCTCATTGAATTGTAATTGGCCTGATTCACTGGTCAAGTTCACTGGCCTGATTCACTGTTATGGCTCACTGGTATGGCTCACGGTCTGGCACTCCAGATTGCGTGTCAGGGTTAGTGGAGTTCTTTAGGGCCAGACCGTGAGCCATACCAGTGAGCCATAAC
>CAZQKJ010000772.1:0-1598 GCA_964593315.1 uncultured Granulosicoccaceae bacterium | reverse complement strand
GACTTTGAGCGACTCAAGGAATACGTGAAAGTTAAGAAGCTTTTAGTGAACTTATAGTTCACTAAAAGCTTCTTAACTTTCACGTATTCCTTGAGTCGCTCAAAGTCTCGATCCTGGGGTTCGGAAATCCTGCCGAGATCCATATTGTCAGTGACATCTGCAATTTTAACAATACGCGCAATCGGATCTTTTGCAGCCCGAGTTGCAGCCTCTAGCCGGCTTTCACCTGGCTCTTTTGTCAAAGCACTTACTGCATTGAGCACATCAGGATGAAACCCTTCATTCTCAAGATCTTGCAGTGTTACAGAAGTATCTTCGACAACGTCGTGAAGTACGGCAGCTATTTTTTCAAATTCCGAATCGACGGAAAACATAAGCCTTAACGGGTGGAGCAAATAAGGCTCACCCGCCTTGTCAGTATCCCCGGCATGATGCTTCGCAGCTATCTCAATGGCTTTTTCTAAGGTACTCATGTTTTCGATGGTAATATAAATTCGCATTCAGTCGCAAACTGATCAACAGCTTGCGGTGTAACATCAGCAGCAATATTTCCACGCGTATGGGGCACTAGCGGTCCTGCGCCCTAAGTGCGTTCTATCTTAAGATACTTAAAGAATATCCAGCCAACATCTGTACCCAAATACAGAGAATGGTCTGTTTAGCTTTACAGCCAGGAAATCGGTGTGACTGGCTTTATCTCAACGCCAGATCTGTTTGGTAAATCCACGATCCCGTTGGCGAATCAATTGGCTTTTATTAGGTGTGGCAGCGATCAAAAAGTAGTAACTTAGAGTGCAGTGCGTTAGGCACCGCTCTGCTCGTCACTCAAAAAAGCAATGGCGACGTTGCAGTAGTTGAGTAGTCTCTTTGTTAGTACAGCCATTTTTTATATTTAGTTAATATTCGGAGCAATTTATGGATGCAAAAAAAATTATTACCTCAGCATTGTTATGTGGTGGACTGATCACTTCCTCTTTCAGTTTCGCTGACGGTCCACATGACAAACAGATTAAAGCCAGACAGGCCATGTTTCAGCTTTATGCCTACCATAGCGGACTGTTGGGGGCGATGGCCAAGGGTGAAATAGAATACGATGCCGAGATTGCATTGGAGGCTGCAAAAAATCTCGAAGCCGTGTCCAAATTAGGGCAATCCACTTTTTGGCCACAGGGTTCAGATAACTCAAATTCTGAAAATGCAAAGAACCGAGCACTCCCTGAAATCTGGGAAACCTTTCCCGACATACTGGAAAAAGTAGAAGGCTTGCAGAAAGCGACAACAGCGCTAGCCGCTGTGGCAGGTGGCGGTCTCGATGCGCTTAAGGCCAATATGGGCGACGTCGGTCAAGCGTGCAAAGCTTGCCATCAGGACTTTAGAGCCAAGAAAAAATAACTACTATTACTGGTAGAAACGACTAGGCAACGATACTTAATAATGGTCAAAGTCTGGGATATCTGGGTAAGGCTTTTTCACTGGTCTTTTGCGATCACTGTAGGCTACTTGCTCATCAGTGGTGAAACGGGTTTTAAATTTATCGACTGGCATAGACGGGCCGGAGAGATCACCCTGTGTCTCATTTTGTTCCGCGTAGCCTGGGG
>CAZQKJ010000771.1:0-1606 GCA_964593315.1 uncultured Granulosicoccaceae bacterium | reverse complement strand
CCATTATATTTGATGGTAATGAGGTGCGTTTTGCAGGACCTATCGATGCCCGGGAGGCAGGTATTGAAACCGTGTTTCAAACACTCGCGCTTGCAGACGATTTAGACGTGCCGGACAATTTGTTTCTTGGCCGCGAAATAACCAAATGCAACTGGCTCGGCCCCTTTAGACTACTCGACTACAAGGCCATGCGAGCGGCAACCCTTGAAGGGCTTGAACGCACGGCAGTCAAAATTCCCAATATACGCAACACGATTCAAAATATGTCCGGCGGGCAGCGCCAGTGTGTTGCGATTGCACGTACTGCTACCTTTTCCTCAAAGCTTACCATCATGGATGAGCCTACAGCTGCACTCGGTGTGCAGGAAACCGAGCAGGTAGAGAATATAATCCGCACCCTTAAGGCGGCAGGGGAGCCTCTAATTCTTGTGAGTCATAATATGCGGCAAGTGATGGATCTTGTGGATCGCATAGTGGTATTCCGGCGTGGTCGTATTGTTGCAAACTTACAGCGCGATGAAACTGACGGTCAGGACGTTGTTGCCTATATCACCGGTGCCAAGACCGGTAAAGAGTTCGAAGGTGCAGCGTAACCGCGCACCGATGAATCGTTTGCAACTGCAAGAGAGAGTTGAATGGCAAACATCGGCATAGGCATTGTTGGCACTGGCTACATGGGAAAGCTTCATTCCGTTGCCATGCATAGTGTTGCCACGGTGTTCGATACACCGCTGCGACCCGTGTGCGAAATGATCTGCGCTACCACAGCAAGTGGTGCCGCCGCCAAAGCAAAGAGTTATGGATTTAACCGCTCAACGGATAGTTGGCGCACACTTGTTGAAGATGAAAAAGTCGAAGCGATCGTTATCGCATCACCTCAGGAAACTCATCTTGAAATTGCCAAAGCTGCATTCGCATTGGGTAAACCTGTCTTGTGTGAGAAACCGCTAGGCGCATCCCTTGAGCAAAGCCGTGAAATGGTAGCTGCTGCCCGTAAAGCGAATGTCACTAATATGGTTGGTTTTAATTATATTCGCACGCCGGCCTCACAGTTCGCGCGGCAACTAATCCAGGCTGGTGAAATTGGTGATGTAACCTACTTCCGTGGTGAACACACAGAAGACTTCTACGCTGACCCCGAATTAGAATTTCACTGGAGGGCGCAGGGTCGAGCCAATGGAACCATGGGTGATTTGTCGCCGCATATGATAAACGCGGCGTTAGCGTTGATCGGGCCCATTGATCGTTTATGTGCCGATATAGAAACGGTCCATTCAACCAGGCCGTCAAACAACGGACCGCAAGCGGTAACTAACGATGACCACGGACAATTTGTGTGTCGGTTTGCCAACGGGGTGATGGGGCATTTGTATTTTTCTCGCGTCGCGACGGGTCGCAAGATGGGGTATATCTACGAGATATTCGGCACCACTGGTGCGATCCGATTCGATCAGGAAGATCAGAATGCTATCTGGTTATACAAGCGTGAAGGTGCGGAGGCACAACAGGGTTTCCGTAAAATTCTGACTAACACTGATCACCCTGATTATGTGAATTTTTGTTTGGGGCCAGGCCACGGAACCGGTTATCAGGATCAAATCACAAT
>CAZQKJ010000770.1:0-1608 GCA_964593315.1 uncultured Granulosicoccaceae bacterium | reverse complement strand
ACAACATAAACAGTAAATGTAACAACAACCCACTTACTGGACAAACCAAGCAACACAATATTTGCCAGCGCTAACAGCGCACAAAAAATTAATAGCGGTTTTCCCCAAATCGGGTATTGATGGTTTTTCAGCTGAGCCAGCGCCACCCTGCCACTGAGTACTTTTTTATCGAGATTACCAGTTGCCAGGCGTAGTTTCGCGAGTAACAAATATTTCGGGATCAACGACTGCACCAGTGCCTGTCTGGATCTAACCGCTTCAATATCCACATCATCATCCAGCAATAACGAAAGCAGTCTATTTCGCGCCTCCACGGACGAACTGGTATCAATCAAATGCGAAAGCGACCTGGCTCCAACAATATTTAAATCAATACCTTTCTGATTATCGGTACTACCGTAACCAGTTTTGTCGTCAGGTATGCGGGACCAGTCGAGAGCAATTCTGGCATCATCCTGCTCTGTGTATTCAATCAGCCGATCAAGGTCCGCAAGCCTGTTTTTCGCCCTGGCATGATAGAAAACCACAATAGAGAAGACGATCGCACAGAACGTAAGTAACACCCATTGCCAAATGCTTGCGTCCCTGTACACCAGATACGCCAATACCGCAGCCGCAATTCCAGTCAAAAGTCGTAAACTGATGAACAAGCTGTCGAGACGATCTGCACGCTGGCGTAACAACTGATACAGTCGCCGCCTTCTTTGTAACAGCTGGCTGTAGCTGTTAGTCGCCTGATCCGGTGAATTCATGATCGATTACAATGTGATGTGAGCAGCTACTGCCCACGGCAAAGCTGAATCCAGAGTATAGAAGACTCTCCAACTAGCCTTTATTATCGCGTTGATAGGCTGCAAATAAATCGGTCACCAATACTCCGTTAATTTTCATTCCCTCTACATTAGCATCACTGATCTCGGCATCTGCAAGATTCAGATTGCTAAAAGATACACCCGATAAATTGGCATTGTTAATCTTCGAATGACTCAGATTAACGTTCTCAAAGTGACTGTCTCCGAGGTTGACGTCATCGAGTACGGCAGACTGAAGATTGCAATCCCCAAATCTTGCATCTTTCAGTACCGCCCAGAATTTCGCCCCCGATAAATCAACACCATTAAAATGTGCGTCTGTCATATCAGCTCCTGAAAACTCATGTGACTTAAAACGCTTATCCGCAAACGGGTCGGTACTATCTGACATATTGATCCCCTTGATTGACTTGCTCAGAACCGTCGATAGTAGCCGAATTCAAGTGACTCTGTCTGAGCCTCTGTAGCGGGCTCGCTGCCGCCTTAATTTTCTGTACCAGTACAGAATGACAAATACCTGTCGCCAGATGGTATCACTGACGGTGTTAAATCCTGCGGTCTACCTTAATTCACGGTTTTGCTCTTGAATGATGAGGCACTTTAGTTCAACATCCACCTCAAATCGGTCCTGTAAAGGGCAGTTGGCAATGCGCCAGCTGCGGGGAACGGGGTACTGCATCATGCAAAAGCCTCGACTGCCCTCGCAACTGTAAGCGGAGAGCAGCATTTCAGGGATACTCGCGTATCCGGCCACTGGCGTAAAGCCGGGAAGGCTGAAATGTTTGTGTTGACCCGT
>CAZQKJ010000769.1:0-1611 GCA_964593315.1 uncultured Granulosicoccaceae bacterium | reverse complement strand
TGTGGATAAGCTAGGCAAAATGGGCCATACATCTGGCTGGGATTGGTTAAGTGGCTTCTTGTTTTGTTTGCGTAGCCTGCAAAACGAGAGCGCGCTCAGTTCTGTTTACTACGCCAACTAGATTGCTTAAAGAGTAAACATTACACCGGGACTCCTGCGTCAGATTTTCCTTTCTGTGCCTGTTCACTCAGGCCGGGAACATCGATCATGCGGGTAATTGCAGAAGCGAAGTTGAGAAAATGCTCAACGAAAAGTAGCCGTAATTTATTGGTTGGACACTGGTTGCTTAACAGCGTGCTGCACATTTATACTTTTTTCGGTATGGCTACCTGATGATGATTGACGAGCAGTATGCTGCTCAGCTAAGTGCACTATATCAACCAGCAGACTACTAGATCCTACTGTAGATCTCCCCATTGAGCAATTCGAACTGAACCAGGCCGCCATCTTCTGCAGAGCACAACAAGGACACCCATCGTAACGTTCCATCCCGCTTAGCTATCCTTCTGCATATTCGCTCAACGGCGGACATGAACACACCAGATTTTTATCACCGTACACGTTATCGATACGCGCAACGGCAGGCCAGTACTTACTGCCTGAATAACCAGCAGGGTAGGCTCCGTCCTGACGGCTATAAACGTGTGGCCATTCATCAGCTATGACACTTTGAGCAGTATGCGGTGCATTAACCAGAGGGTTGTTGTCAGCGGGCCATTGTCCATCATTGACTTTAACGGCTTCAGCGTGAATGGAAAGCATCGCGTCGCAAAAACGATCAAGCTCGGCCAGCGGCTCACTTTCGGTGGGCTCGATCATTAAGGTACCTGTAACAGGAAACGACATGGTTGGCGCATGAAAACCATAATCCATTAGCCGCTTGGCGATATCATCCACCGAGATGCCCATATCGTCTTTTAAGGGGCGGGTATCGATAATGCATTCGTGTGCCACGCGATCGTTATCACCCCGGTATAGAATAGGATAGACCGGCGACAATCGTTCGGCCATGTAGTTCGCGCTAAGCACCGCTACCTCGGTAGCTCTCTTCAAGCCTTCGGCGCCCATCATCCGTATGTACATCCAGGTAATCGGTAGAATCATGGCGCTGCCCCAGGGGGCAGCACTCACTGCACCTTTGGTGTTAGCAAGTTCACGGTGGCCAGGCATAAATGGCTCAAGGTGCTTTCCTACACCAATGGGTCCAACACCCGGGCCACCCCCACCGTGCGGGATGCAAAATGTTTTGTGTAAATTGAGGTGTGATACGTCACCTCCAAACTTACCCGGTTGTGCTATACCGACCATAGCATTCAGGTTTGCACCATCAATATACACTTGCCCACCGGCTTTATGCACGCGCTCGCACACTTCTGTTACGCGTGCTTCGAACACGCCGTGTGTGGAAGGGTAGGTGATCATAATGGCAGCCACGTTACCTGCATGTTCGTCGAGTTTGTTCTGTAGATCTTCAATATCGACATTACCCTGATCATCACACGCAGTGACCACTACCTTGTATCCGGCCATTTGTGCTGTAGCCGGGTTGGTACCGTGGGCCGAGCTTGGGATAATACATACGTTGCGATGACCTTCACTACGGCTTTCGTG
>CAZQKJ010000768.1:0-1612 GCA_964593315.1 uncultured Granulosicoccaceae bacterium | reverse complement strand
ACATGATAGTCTGTACGTAACGCAGCGGTATGCCATAGTCTTCTTCGAGAATAGCACCGTCTTCATCGGGATCAAACAAACCCAATGGTGACTCATTAACTGGTGAACCCTCCAGACAATAGATTGGCTGTTCCTGGATAAGCGCTTTTAATCTTTCCGCCAGTGATGACTTGCCTCCACCTACCGGGCCAAGCAGATACAGAATCTGTTTCTTTTCTTCCAGACCCTGTGCTGCGTGCTTAAAGTATGAAACGATATTTTCTATCGCCTCTTCCATCCCGTAGAACTCTGAAAACGCCGGGTATCTTTTGATCACTTTGTTTGAGAATATCCGGCTCAAGCGCGGATCTTTTGAGGTGTCTATAACTTCCGGTTCACCGATTGCTTGCAGCAGACGCTCAGCGGCACTGGCGTAGGTCGCAGGCTCTTCCTTGCATAGCTGCAAATACTCCTGCAGCGTATACTCCTCTTGTTTCTTCACTTCATAACGTGACTGATAATGATTAAAGATGCTCATATATAACAGCCTCTGATTTTCAGTGGATTTGATAACACAACCAAACGTCTCATCCGCATTGTCGGAATTCTTAGTTTGCCTGTGTATCTTTTTCTATTCCCGGATGCGTTCCGGAAATCGGTTGCTCGATTTCATTGTAACTGCCAATACCACCACACAAATGCAAAACGATTACACGATATGGAAAATTTTCCTCATTAGCTGGGGAATCACTGGCCAGCGCATTACATCGGCCTGCTTTTCCCGCCAAAACACCACGACACTTGCTATATGACAGATCGGATTGAATCTGTCATATAGGAACTGGGAAATGGGAACTAGTTTTTGTGCATGCGCAAAAACTCTTTGCCAATAAAGTCACACGGTAATTCCCAGAGACTCCAGAGTTCTAGAATACAACCAACAGCTCAATGTGATTTACCACACATTGTGAACTGTGTTTACTGACTCGAGACTGAAGCAAGCAACTGCTCCATCACTGCTGTTCGCTCATCAGCAGGCATATCAGAGAGTTCTCGCGCCGCCGTATAGAATTCTTTGAAAGATTGACCTGACTGTTGAAAGAGCACTTCAAACGCCGGGACATACTCATTGTAAGTCGCAACAGATACCAGTCTGGCATTGTTTAGCTCGGAAGAAAACCAGTGGTCGTATCCCGGGTAATCATTCCAGCTTGCCTTAAGCTCAGCGTACTCACTACGCATCTGCTCAAAGCGCTGACTTTTTTTCTGACGCATGCTTTCAGTGTCAATATCAGAGGCATACAGAACTTCGAGATCGTCACGAGTTGAAGTCAGCAAAGCTACAAAATCATCGCGGCGCGATTTTCTCGCGCTTAACTCGGCGTTTATTTCTTCCTGGTTTTCCTGCGGATTGCTCAAAGCCTCTTTTTCGAGCCAAAGTCGCAGGCCCTCTCGTTCCACGAAGGATGCAAACGATTCGTTAAAAGTACTGTCATCGCCAACATACAGCTGCTGATGAGCCAGTTCATGAAATATTAAAGCCGCAATACCGGGATCACTTCTCTCGAGCATGGTGCTGAGCAGTGGATCTTTAAACCAACCCAGAGTTGAGTAGGCGGTGGCACCGATAACG
>CAZQKJ010000767.1:0-1623 GCA_964593315.1 uncultured Granulosicoccaceae bacterium | reverse complement strand
GATCGTAGTTGACCACATAGGGTAACTCATCAATATCAATACCACGCGCTGCAATATCGGTGGCGATTAACGCCTGCACTTCACCACTTTTAAATTGAGCCAGCGCTTTAGTACGAGCCCCCTGACTTTTATTACCGTGGATAGCGGCAGCATTAATATCTGCAGACACCAATTGCTTGGTGAGTTTATTCGCGCCGTGCTTGGTACGAACAAATACCAATACCTGATCCCAGGCATTGTCCTTTACAAGATGTTTTAACAAGGCCGATTTTTTAGCTTTGTCTACCGGATGAATAATCTGTGAGACTGTTTTTGCCGTTGAGTTATTCGGGGTTACCGACACCTCTTCCGGCTTGTGCAAAAATTGTTTGGCAAGCGTTCTTATCTCACTGGAAAACGTTGCCGAGAACATCAGGGTTTGACGCTTTTTCGGCAGCACCTTTAATATTCTTTTGATGTCGTGAATAAAACCCATGTCGAGCATTCGGTCCGCCTCATCCAGCACCAGTACTTCAAGCTGATTGAACCGAATTGCATTCTGGTTGTGCAGATCGAGAAGCCTGCCAGGAGTTGCCACCAGAATATCAGTGCCACCGCGCAACCTTTGCATTTGCGGGTTAATTTTTACTCCACCAAATACAACATTCGACTTTATTGGCAGATACTTACCGTAGAGCTCAATGTTGTCATAAATCTGCGCCGCCAATTCTCGGGTCGGCGTCAGGATTAACGCACGCGCCTGATTGGAGCCCGCACGCTTGCCCTGATTCAGGTTGTGCAACATCGGCAGGGTAAAGCCGGCAGTCTTGCCGGTGCCCGTTTGGGCGGCCGCCATCAGATCATGCCCTGCTAAAACCAGAGGGATGGCCTTTTCCTGAATCGGTGATGGCTTGTCGTAACCTTGTTCTTTTACTGCTTTTTTAATCTCGTCGTTCAGATCGAGTGAGTCAAAGCTCATATAGAATTTTCTATTCCGGGCACTGGGGGGGGGATAAGGTGGCGAAGCTTACAGGAATCAGCTGTTTTCACCTAATTCCGGAAACCTGCGCCAAACGGGCAGAAATATCATGGCTGAGGACTGCAGACAGAACCCGTACCTTTGTCACAGATACCTGCCCACGGTACCACAGCCCCGATGTCACCAGTCTAAGAGACAATAGGGTAAATCCCGGATAGTACAAGACAAGATTGAACCGATATAACAAACACCATCATAAAATGCCCGGAACAATCCGGATCAATCATTCACAACCAGAATAAAAACGCTCTTTGAAATCACTCGAAACCGATCTGGATTTCCCTCGCACGCATCTCGCTCTCAACCACTACTGTGGGTCTGGTTTAAGATCAGGGCCTGACTGCACCGGAAAAAAACGACAAGTCTCGCAGATGCAGCAAAAAGTCTATACTCCAAAAAAACACAATCGCAAGGAAAGACGTTGGACGTAGAACCTACACAAAACAAAGAACCTCAGGACACCTCTGATCAAGCAGCAGGCAACGCCAATGACACGCCGGTACTCACCAACATCGAGTGTCGACTATTAGGTGCATTAATGGAAAAACAGCTCTCTACACCAGACAGCTATCCACTCACGATCAACAGCCTGATCAGTGCCGCGA
>CAZQKJ010000766.1:0-1634 GCA_964593315.1 uncultured Granulosicoccaceae bacterium | reverse complement strand
GCCTTTTTCAGACTGCTTTTTGTTTTTATCTTTAGGCTCGTTTTTACTCTTAGATGATTTTTTATCTTGAGGTTTTTTGTTGTCAGCTTTTTTATCGGATGATTTTTTCTTTGATGTCTTTTTAGTTTTTGATGGTTTTTTGGTGCTTGACGTTTTCGTCGCGTCCTCTTCGGCTAACTCAGTTTTGCGTTTCGGCGCAGCGCGGCGTGATTGGGCCTTTTTAGGTTTAGGCGTGTCTTCAACCTCTTCAGATTTTGGCGCTTTAGACCTCGGTCTTTCATCGTCAGAATTTCTAGTTCGGTTACGGTTCCTATCACCGCCTCGATTGCGATCTCTACCGCGCCCACGACCGCGTTTGTCATCCCGACTAGAGCGCCGCTTGCCACCATCTTTAGGGAAGTCTTCAATACCCGGAATGTCAATCTCATCAATCTCATCGACTTTGATGAGATTTAAAATCGCGTCGTAATTTTTATCATCAAGCCTTGCGACCAACATAATCGCGTCGCCTTCGCGGCCCGCGCGTCCCGTCCGGCCTATACGGTGAACATAATCTTCGGAATGGTTGGGAACATCATAATTAAACACATGACTAACGGAAGGAACGTCCAAACCACGGGCGGCAACATCACTGGCGACAAGTAATTTAACTTTACCGTTCTTAAAATCGTCCAACGTTTGCGTACGCAAGGATTGAGCAAGGTCACCATGGATAGGCGCAGCAGAGTGGCCATGAACGTTAAGGGACTTGGCGACGATATCGACGTCGCGCTTGCGGTTACAAAAAACAATGCCGTTCTCAACCTCTTCATTATCAATGAGCCATCTGAGCGCTGTTCGTTTTTGTTTCGGATCAGAGGAAGGCATCCTAACGATGCGCTGCGTCACGGTTTCTGCCGTCATGTTTTTACGTGCAACCTGTATTGAAACAGGTTGATGCAAGAACTGATCGACAAGACGTTTAATTTCGTTGGGCATTGTGGCCGAGAAGAACAAGACTTGCCGCGTAAAAGGTGTGAGTTTGAAAATGCGTTCAATATCGGGAATAAAGCCCATATCAAGCATACGGTCAGCTTCATCAACGACAAGTGTTTGTACGCCCGTCATAAGGATTTTGCCACGCTCGAACTGATCGAGGAGGCGGCCCGGCGTTGCGATAAGAATATCAACACCCTTCATTAGTTTGCGATCTTGCTCGGTAAAGGATACGCCGCCAATTAAGAGCGCCATTTCGAGCTTAAGATATTTTCCGTAAAGCTCGACATTTTCAGCGACCTGCGCTGCAAGTTCACGTGTGGGGCAAACAATCAAACATCTGGGCATACGCGCCCGTGCACGCCCCTTCGTGAGCTTGTGCATGGTCGGTAGCGTAAAGGCGCCTGTTTTCCCTGTGCCCGTCTGGGCAATGCCTAAAACATCGCGCTGTTGAAGGGCGGCGGGTATCGCGCGGGCTTGAATGGGGGTTGGCTTTTCATACCCCATATCATCCAGAGCTTTGAGAATCTTTGCCTCAAGGCCTAACTCTTTAAAAGTGACCTTAACGGCTTCATCGGCCGCGACTTCCTCGGTTTTGATTTCGGATTTCAAATGGTGTCTTTCAGACAATTGCGCGGGCCCTCCCGACGCTTCAATTT
>CAZQKJ010000765.1:0-1659 GCA_964593315.1 uncultured Granulosicoccaceae bacterium | reverse complement strand
CCGGTAGATTTAAGTCATGGTATGAAAAAGCGACTACTTATCGCACAGGCATTACTGGGCAATCCCGATCTGGTTCTGCTTGACGAACCGACAGCCGGCATTGATCCACCCAATGCCCGATTGATACGGGATCTGATCAGTTCCGAATCGGACAAAACCACCTTTGTGGTGAGCTCGCATAACCTGGATGAACTGGAAAAAGTCTGCGACAGAGTGATCCATCTGGCTGATGGGAAGCTTGTATCACAAGGGGCTATCTCGGATGAAACTTCGGATCTCGGGTACCTTACACTGGTCACCGATAATGACGCTTCCGATGTCATCGACGCGGTTGACGGTGTACTAAGCGTCACCAGGAATCAACTCAACGAGTACATAGTGCATTTTGATCACGAACTAAACCCGCAATTTCATATAGCACTGCTACAGAAACTTGAACAGAACAACATACGATACAAACGTTTGATCAACGGCAGGACTCTAGAGGAAAAACTCTACAGAAGTAACCGGGAAAGTTAACCAGTATGAATAATCCGGACTAGAAATCAGTGGCGACACCGCCCTGTTCTTTTCGCATAGCCACAAATTCCTGTAGCTCTTCTTTAACTGCTGCATCGATAGGCGGCTCTGTATAGGTGGCAAGTCGCGCCTTCCATACTCTATTGGCCTTCTGCATGGCTTCCGGACTACCTGCCTCTTCCCAGGATTCAAAATTTCTCCAGTCGCTCAGTATCGGACTATAAAACGCCTCCTTAAATCGCTCCTGCGTATGATCGGTACCAAAAAAGTGACCGCCAGGACCAACATCATTGATGGCACGTAAACCGAGTTCATCTTCGGAGAAATCTATGGGCGCTAGAAACTCTGCCACCATCTGCAGTAGATCTATGTCGAGTATTAGCTTTTCAAACGAACAGCACAATCCACCTTCCAGCCAGCCGGCGCCATGCTTCAGCAAATGTCCGCCGCTGTTGATTGCTCCCCACAGTGAGAAAACGGATTCATACGCAGACTGTGCATCGACAGTATTCGCAGCGCACACATTAGAAGTGCGATACGGTATGTTATAGCGCCGCGCTAACTGGCCACCAATATGCTGCGCCTTCATATACTCCGGAGTACCAAACGCAGGTGCACCAGATTGCATATCAACATTTGAGGTAAAGCCGCCATACATAGCGGGAGCGCCGGGCCTTACCATTTGTGAGAACACGATACCCGCCAGCGCCTCGGCATTCTGTAGCACTAGTGCACCCGGGATTGTCACAGGCGCCATAGCACCAGACAAGGTAAACGGTGTGATCACAACCAACTGATTCATTGATGCCATATCAATGATGCCCTGCATCATGGGAATATCCAGCTGCAGTGGTGAGTTAGTATTGATAATCGTAAATACAGAAGGCTCACGTGCGAGCTGCTCGCGGCTGATACCACGTGCGATTCGCGTCATCTCGATTGCATCGGTAACCCGCTCATGGCCCAGGGAATAAATGCAGTAGGTTTTATCCGTCAGTGTGATGAAATCAGAGATACAGTCGAGATGCCGAACCGAGGCATGTATGTCTGTCGGCTCGACCGGGTAGCCACCACTAAAGTGGAGGATATTATGCATCTGCCCTAATTTAAGAAAGTCCCGATAATCTTTCTGGTTACCTG
>CAZQKJ010000764.1:0-1681 GCA_964593315.1 uncultured Granulosicoccaceae bacterium | reverse complement strand
CGGAAGTTATCAGACGATTTGTGGCAGGTAGCACCCAGATACAGTCCGGCTTGTTCCAGTGAGCCGGCAAGCGCACTGGTGCCGCTGCGGTGCATGCCAAGTATGGCGACTGTTCTGTTTCCTGTGGCCCTGGTTTTCGGGGCACCCTTTATTGTGGTCATTCCATGAAGTGATCGGGGCTGATGTCGGCAGCTTAGGATCAATTTCCTTGCCATATCATCGATGTTGGTGAGTGGGGCGATTAAGGTGATGCCCTGAGGTCCTTCAAACGGTACTATGGAAGCCTGCACACACACCGTTTCAACCGGTTGGCCGCAACCACTATTAACAGTAGCCCGTCCCATATTTATCGGCGAGATTTGTCAGGCTATAGAATTCGGAGACATTGATTAATGACTGCTTACAAGTTGACCTATTTCGATTTTGATGGCGGCCGCGCGGAGCCAATTCGCATAGCATTCCATGTGGCTGGCATTGAGTTCGAAGATCAGCGTATTAGTTTTCCCGAGTTTGGCAAGCTCAGAGGCGATATGCGATTTAATGCTGTGCCGGTACTTGAGATAGATGGAGAGCAAATCACGCAATCCAATGCAATGAGTCGCTATGTTGGTCGTCTTGCAGGCTTATATCCATCCGATCCGATGCAAGCCTTGTACTGCGATGAAGTACTTGGTGCACTGGAGGATCTTAACCATTATGTTGTGCAGACATTCGGGTTGGAAGGTGATGATTTAAAGGCCGCCAGAGAGCAGTTGGTTGATGGTCGGTTGACCACCTGGCTTAAGGGTTTGCAGCAACTACTGGATCGAGGCGGTGACTACTTTGCCGATAAGCAGCTGACGATAGCTGATCTGAAAATGTTTGTTCAAACCAGACCTATCAGGTCTGGCAGTCTTGATCATGTGCCGGCTGACATTGTCGAGCGATTAGCGCCCGGCTTGTTAGAGCACGAACAGCGGGTTAGCTCTGACAGCAGGGTGATGGCTTACTATCAAAGTCTGGAGGCAAAGCGGGCGGGTAGCTGAGTCGGTATCCAGCAATCTCGCACCGCAGTGTTAAGCGCTAACGCGTGTTTGGCGACTACGGCATTTGTGTGCAGGGATTAAACCTAATGATTATTCAAGCAGGCTCGTTACCTTTTCTATCTGTATCAACTGTATACAGGGCAGCAGCGACTGTACGCGGCTGTTTTGTCTCTGCCTTTGTTTGTTTACTACTTGTTGTCTGCGCTCAATTCTCCGTCTTCACCACTGTACTTATTCAAACAGCTGTTGCAGCACCCGTTGACAATACTGATACCAGCAAGCCGCCTGTCAGTGAGTTGGAAATAGCTCGATTGATTTTCGACAATAACTTTTATAGTACCTGGGGCCCGGGCAGGCCGTGGTGGGCTATAGACTGGCCAGATGCTGAAGAGCATTTCACATCCGGTGTGATGCGCTACACGAACATAGACATAGCGCCGGATAGCCGACATATACGTCTCACGGACAAAGCCTTGTTTGATTATCCGTGGCTGTTTGTTCAACAGGTCGGTCGTTGGCATTTAGAGCCGGATGAAATTGTACAGCTGCGTGAGTATTTGTTGCGTGGCGGTTTTATGGTGGTAGATGATTTTCACGGGCCGCAGCAATGGACTATTTTCAATGATGTATTGGCGCAGGCGTTACCGGAATTTGAG
>CAZQKJ010000763.1:0-1701 GCA_964593315.1 uncultured Granulosicoccaceae bacterium | reverse complement strand
ACTTTGTATTGGGTGTCCGCGTTTTTTTCGCTGGCCATGACTCGCCAAGACCAACGCATTCCCAACTCATTCCACAACACATTCCCTGAATAGAGGTGGTGTCTCAAAGGAATGGCGATTTGAAAAATGAAATACACAACCATAAAGCTCATGAGATAGGGGCTCTTGGAGGAGGAGGGCTGCGTTTTAGGCGATACCTCTTGGCCATGGCGTTTAACGAACTTAAGCGGCCAATCTGGAGCAAAAAAGAGTGTGGTGGATATCATCATAAGCCATGGGAAGACTCCAATTGGAAAAAGCAATGCAGTTAGGCCATGAAAGACGACGACTGCCACGTAAGCTACGCCGCGTGTCTTTTTACTCAAAAGCCAAAGCACTATCGTGGCGTCGAAAAGAAACCCCGACCACGAAAACACATAGGCCATCCAAGGCTCGCTTAAAAGCGGCCCAAGCAACGGCATCTCAGCTCGGGCTTGGAGCCAAATTTTAATGGGTTGGGCATGAATCAACCAGTCGGTCGAACATTTAGCCAACGCTGCAAACGTATAGACGATGACGAGCTGCAGGCGGAGGATATGGTAGTAAAACGAGGGCACGTGAGCCCGTTTGAGCCCTTTATTTCTCCAAGCGTCGATGGACCACATGGAATGCGCAGGAGACAAAAAAAGTAAGAAAGCTAAGAGCGACACCAGGTAGTAGTGATTGAGGTAATTGGTGACGTCGCAGAGTTCGATGTAAGAAAAAATCAAAAAGAAGGAGAGGGTGGCTGCTCTAAATAAAAATCCGACAGACATCATGGCGGCCAGCACTGCAGATGCGACATACAAAACGAGCATGCCATCTGGGCTGAGTGGCTTAAGCCAAGAAAATCCCCAGTAGCTAAAAAAGAACGTGGGCTCCTCGTAGAATGAATGGATCCATCCAAGGGATAAGCCACGAAGCATCGCAAATGCACACAATGCACCAAAAAGAATACGAAAGACGGCAAGCCCTGCGACACTCTTTGAGGCTTTTGTGTTCATACTTAGAAAAAAACTAATCGTTATCGGTGTCAGTGCTTGGAAAGCTGATTCCTGTGACCGATAAAAATTGAGTTTTTAAGGTGGTGTTAAGGCTTTGAATTTCTGTGTGGAGTTCTAAAAGACGATCGTTGTCCGTGCTAAGGAGAGTGGTGAAGGGGGCTTCAAAACTTTGAGCAATGCTTAGGGCCGCGTTTGCGTCTTGAAGGATGGACTCTGAGACTTCAAGGGATCCAAGCTCGGCGAGCATGTCGTCAAAACCAACGCTATCTTTGCCGGTAAAAAATTCGATGAAAGCTTCAAGGTTGGCAATGACGTTTGCCATGGAGACCTGAGCAAATGGAGATTCTAAGTCCTGTGGGCATATGGCTCCAATTCCGTCGGTTTCAAAACAAGAGTTTTCGGTGATGCCTAATGGCGTTTCAATTTTAAGTTCTTTGAGTTGTCTTTCCAAATAAGTCACAGCCAACGCCATGTCGTCTAATGCTTCTTTGGCCGAAAGAGATTGCAGCTCTTGAATAAAACCATCATCTGCTGTCCAGGCATTGAGTAGTGTCTCAATCCTTTGTGCCAAATCGGTTGAAAGCGCTAGCGCAAAATCACATCTGGCTTGTGTTACGGCGGGATCACTAAGCGCATCCCATCCCGCTGGGGCGCTTTGGCTGGATTCACAGCTATGTGC
>CAZQKJ010000762.1:0-1702 GCA_964593315.1 uncultured Granulosicoccaceae bacterium | reverse complement strand
TTTCTGCACATGTGTAGTTCTTAATATTTTTTATCAGCCAATGTAGGGCAAATCTAATGACCAGCAAGATAGCAATCGTCACCGGTGCCGCTCGTGGCATAGGACTGGCCACCACCAAACTGCTTCGCGCCAAAGACATGACGGTAGTGATGGTAGACAGAGACGCCGAGGCACTAGAAGAGTCAACCTGCGACCTGGGTGATAAAGTCCTGGCACTGCCTCACGATGTCTCGCAACCGGACCAGGTAGAACAGATCTTCAAAACGGTAGAGGATCGTTACGGTCGACTGGACTGCCTGGTCAACAATGCCGGAGTGGCCGATTTTGGTCCGCTCGAAGATACCAGCTTCAGCCGCTGGCGCACTGTTATGGCCACCAATCTAGACGGTGTTTTTCTGTGCTCTCAAGCGGCGACGCCTGCGTTAAAGAAAACTTCAGGCTGTATCGTGAACATTGCCAGCATCTCAGGGCTGCGCGCTTCAACCTTGCGAGTCGCCTACGGAACATCAAAGGCGGCTGTCGCACAGCTCACGCTACAACAGGCAGTGGAACTCGGAGAATACGGTATAAGAGTCAATTGTGTAGCACCTGGGCCGGTGAGAACCAAGCTCGCCATGGCAGTGCACACACAAGAGATTATCGACGCCTACCACGATGCAATTCCGCTTAACCGATACGGTAGCGAGGAAGAAATCGCCAATCTGATTGTATTTTTACTTTCGCAGGAAGCAAGCTATGTAAACGGGCAGATTATCGCCGCCGACGGGGGTTTTGAATGTACCGGTGTAGGCTTACCGGCGCTCCGATCTTAAGATCACAACGCACCGAGGCAGCAAAAAATGAGGCAGCATAAAATGGCAGGGCCTCAAGCACAGCGTGGTGATAAGAAAATGCTCATTCTGTAAAACGTGAAGAATCACTGGCAAGCGCTTTCGCAAGCTCTCGCCTTACACGATCACCACACTCGGAATCATTGATTGCCGCCTCTATAAATGCAGTAAAGTAGGAATCAAAACTCCCGACATCATAGCGGCGCTCACGATTTGTGATTGGCACACCCAGTACCTTGCCGCCGCTCTTGATTAATCTTTGCAGTGCATCAGTTAATTGTATCTCGCTACCTGCCCCGGCCTCAGTACTACGCAACAACTCAAAAAGAACCGGTTTACAAATATACCGCGCCGCGATGGCAAACTCACTGGGCGCATCTGTGATCGAAGGTTTTTCAACTAATCCTGCAAGTTCGAAATATTCGCTATCGGTTTGATAGTTACCTGCAAGCTCGGCAATGCCATAACGAGACACTTTTTCACGTGGCACAAGCTGAAACGCGATCACAGCATCAGCGTCGTTCTCTTCAAACACCCTTATCATGCGCTGACACAACGAGGCATGATCGGCAAGCCCAATCATGGCATCACCCAGCGCCACTACAAACGGCCGCTGCTGCACCAGCTCCTCACCACACAGCACGGCATGGCCCAAGCCAAGCTGCTCATGCTGTATAGCGTAATGGATAACAGGCATTTTAACTGATTCATCAACCCCATCATTCTCAGCCATAAAGTGTGCTTCAAAAAGTGCCTGCTTGCGAGCAGAGGTAACCAGTACTACCTCTTCAATGCCACTTGCACCAAGCTCTTCTATCACGGTTTGTAAAACAGGCTTACGGCCCAGTGGCAACAGTTCCTTTGGTACGCTC
>CAZQKJ010000761.1:0-1702 GCA_964593315.1 uncultured Granulosicoccaceae bacterium | reverse complement strand
ATCACACTGGTGGTTGGCGCCGTTATAGGTACCATCGTTGCTAAAAGAGTCGCCAAGACCGGTATGCCAGAACTGGTGGCAGCGCTGCATTCTTTTGTCGGGCTGGCTGCAGTTTTTATCGGTATCAATTCAAACATCGATCCTCCTGCACTCGCTACCAATGCGGAACGGGTTATCCACGAGGCAGAAGTATTTCTGGGTGTTTTTATAGGTGCGATTACGTTTACCGGATCTATCGTTGCCTACGGAAAGTTATCTGGAAAAATAGATGGGAAAGCGCTGATCCTGCCTGGTCGGCATTTACTTAATTTTGTTCTGCTGGCAGCGTCAATAGCGTTGATGCTGATGTTCATGAATCACATGGGTAGCTGGACTCTCTACCTTATGTTGCTTCTGGCTTTAATACTCGGAGCACATTTGGTTTTAGCTATTGGTGGCGCTGATATGCCAGTGGTTGTGTCCATGCTTAACTCTTATTCTGGCTGGGCTGCTGCTGCCACCGGATTCCTGCTTGGCAATGACTTGCTCATTGTTACCGGCGCACTGGTGGGTTCTTCCGGCGCTATCCTGTCCTACATCATGTGTAAGGCGATGAACCGTAAGTTTCTGGCGGTGATTCTCGGTGGCTTTGGCGGGGCTAAAGGCGAGGCGATGGAAATTGAAGGAGAGCAGATTGCAATCGATGCTGATGGTGTCGCAGCCGCTCTCAATGAGGCAGAACAGGTCGTGATTGTGCCTGGCTATGGAATGGCTGTGGCGCAAGCACAGCAGGCGGTGTCCGAGCTCACAAGAAAGCTGCGCGCTAAAGGTAAAACGGTACGATTTGGTATTCACCCTGTGGCTGGCAGATTGCCCGGGCACATGAATGTGCTGTTGGCAGAGGCCAAGGTGCCTTATGACATCGTGCTGGAGATGGATGAGATCAACGATGATTTCCCGGACACTGATGTTGTCATCGTTATCGGATCAAACGATATAGTCAATCCGGCAGCGCAAGATGATCCGAACTCTCCTATTGCCGGAATGCCGGTGCTTGAAGTGTGGAAAGCCAAGCAGGTATTTGTCTCTAAGCGCGGGCAGGGTACAGGCTACTCAGGTATCGAGAATCCTCTGTTTTTTAAGGAGAATACCCGGATGTTTTATGGTGATGCCAAACAGTCTCTGGATACCTTGCTGCCTAAAATTGAGTGATCATCCTCATCACAGGTTCAATGTTAATGATCTTATAACGTGCTCTATTGCAGCACACATAATGGTCCGGGGCATTTGAATCAGCAAGCCTTAACCTTGTCGCAAGGAGTGTTTCGAACCTTGGTTACATAATGCGTGATATAAGGACAAGCGCCGAGCGTTTCATACGTGTTGTGCAATCTGACCTGGTTGATGGCAGTGGCGAGCAGCGATATCGATTCGAAACCGATTCCGACCAAACTTTTGCGATCAAAGATGATGGTGCGTTTGATTCAACGTTTATTCCTGTTGGAGACGTGCAGCGAAGTTTCAGTAACAACGTAGTGGAATTCAAAAACTTCGAAAATAGTATCATAATGATTAATGAATCTTCCTCCGGTGGTTCAGGTAGCAGCAATAGAACCGTGACTTACTCGCTTTGTACGACTGACAACTGAGTTGCTTGTTGATTGATGTCGTCTCCAATCACCGATCATACAATTATATCCTGGCCGTACCACTGGCCGTATAG
>CAZQKJ010000760.1:0-1708 GCA_964593315.1 uncultured Granulosicoccaceae bacterium | reverse complement strand
GTCTGGAAAGGCTTTATGTAGCTTCTTGTCTTCGGTAATTAGCTTAACGTCTAGCGCTTTTGCCAATGACACAAACTCACAATCATAAGCTGTACAACCAGAAGATTGTGCCAGAGCCAACACTGCGGTTGAGCCAACTTTGTATTCATTGGAACCAATTAAGCTTTCTGCCTCAGCTTGAGTTTTGCAGGCAGTTTCCAAGTCAATTATTTCTTGGCGCATGTATTTGCTTAGAATATTTCGCAGTTCACTTCGCCATAGTGTCGGTGCAGCCCAAACGGGGTCCTTCTCTAATAAAGTCTCAACACTTCTTGTAAATTTGGTTGGCAGGTACAAGTACGCAATTGTATTGATATCGGCAACAATCACGCTCGCCCAGCTCGCTTTGCTGCATCCAATTCGGCCACATCGATTCGTTTAGCGTTTACTCTGGTTCGGAGCTCTTTTGCCGTAGCTAGCCTTTTTTCGGCGCTTATTTTGGCGGGCATCAGAACTCTCTCCAGGCAAACTATAAGTTCACTGTTTATGCTTCTATGGTGGGCATTTGCAGATTCTTTTAGTTGCTCATATAGTTCGTCAGGTATGTTTTTTTATCGTTACGGAAGCCATTAGAGCAATATTCCCACAAAAAAGAATGGTTTCATTATGGTTGCAATATGGTTTCTTATCAAGAGAGTGACCCCTAACAAACAGCTGCACTCGTCGTGCTCTGCAGAATGACTGTGGTGTTTTCGCTATTGTTGCGAATGCAGGTGCAACTAATTACGGTGCTGTAGATGATCTTGCTGGTCTTTCACAATTAGCGTCTGAGCATGGAATCTGGTTGCACGTTGATGGCGCTTATGGACTAGCGGCATTGGCCTCTCCTATTCTTGTGATGGTGCGTGAAGCAAGCCGACTGCGCAGAAGTTTAGAAAAAATGCAATGAAGCTCTCTTTGCACACTAAAAAAAGCACCAATTTGTTAAAGAATACCGGATATGTGTCGAGTGTTACGGATGAGTGTTTTTTTGCGTGTCAACAGGGACGAAGAATGAAATTGATAGCTTTAAGGAAAATCATTGCAGCAGGCCTTTTAGTATTGGGTATCTGTGGGCAGGTGGGTGCAATCGAACTCTCGGAAAGAGAGATGGTGTATCTTGAAAAAATCTACTCCGCCAGTGAAATAGATAGGCGCGGGATGTCGGTATATCTGTCGGGCCTGGGAGCTACCAGATTAATTCGGACAGCGATTCAATCGGGACTTATCTCACCCGATGCAAAATTTGAGGAAACACTCCTGACCGCCGCTGCCACTAATGGTCGCCTTGAGACGGTAACAATGTTGATCCAGGAAGGGGCTGACATCGAGTTAAAAGATGATTTTCGGGATACACCCGTTAAAGCCGCAGCACGTGCAGGTCAAGTAGAGGTAGTCAACACGCTCTTAATAAAAGGTGCGAATCCGAATAGTGAGGGTAAGCGTGGTTCGACACCTTTGAGTAGTGCTACCTACGGAGGGCATATTGATGTTGTCCGTGCCCTTATCAATGGTGGGGCCACTATACAGTCCAATGATGAGCGATGGTCACTCGTGCACTACGCCGCGAGGTATGGTCACAGTGAGCTTATCGAATACTATGTCGGCCGAGGTGTCGATATAAACCAGAGAACCAACAAGGGCTTGACCGCTCTATCGCTCGCCGCCGGTGCGGGACATAGTAATGCCG
>CAZQKJ010000759.1:0-1715 GCA_964593315.1 uncultured Granulosicoccaceae bacterium | reverse complement strand
GGGGAGCGCGCGCGTGAATTGATTCATGAGACCATGCTTAAAACTCGCGAGCAATGTGGCCAATTATTTCAGGTCGGTGCTTCAGACATTTCTTTTCTCTCCTCTACCTCCGAGGGCATCAATATTGTTGCCTATGGGCTCGACTGGCAAGTCGGTGATAATGTAGTTATCGCCGATGTCGAGTTTGGCTCCGGTGTTTATCCCTGGACTCTGCTTCAGGATAAAGGTGTTGAGATAAAAATAGTACGCCACAGGGACTGGCAAATTTCTATCTCAGACATAGAAGCTCAGATCGACACCAATACCAGACTGGTATTAATGAGCCATGTCAGCATGTTTACTGGTCAGCGCATACCATTGCAGGAACTTGCAGATGCAGTTCATAAAAAAGGCGCACTACTGGTCCTGGATGCAACACATGCAGCTGGCGTTGTACCTGTGCATGCAGCCTGTGCAGATGTGGTTGTCAGTAGTTGCTATAAATGGCTGCTCGGTACTCATGGTACGGCTGTGTTCTACTGGAATCGCGAACGACTGCCAGAGCTTAAAGCCCCTTTTCTCGGTTGGGCCAGTGCTAAATCAGCTGGTGGATGGAGAGACCCGCTGACCCTCACACAACATCCGGATGCCATGCGATTCATGCCGGCTAATCCGAATTATCTGGGCATATACTTACTACATAATGCACTGAAGAACCTGCTGCCGCTCGGGGAAGATGTGATCGAACGACACGCCTTAAATCTCACCGGTCGCCTGCGTGCGGGTATTGCAAAGCTTGATCTTGATCGTTTGCAGATATCTATCATGACGGCTGAAGCAGAACATCATCGAGCCGGAAATATCTGCATCATGTCGGATCGGGTCGATGAGCTCTCGGCAGAGTTAAGACGCCGTGGAATCCTTGTATGGGGCACTTATGGCAGTGACTCACGGCTAAGGATATCCGCTCACGTCTATAACGATGAAAGTGATATAGATGCTTGTCTGGACGCACTTGGAAGTCTCGGTTAGCTGATGCACTCTACAGATCACAATACTGCACAAACAGAAAGCGCTTCAATTTCTATAGTGATCCCTGCATGGAATGAAGAACAACACCTGGAAGCCACTCTTAAATCTGTCAAATACTCCATACAATCTGTCAGCGAGAATACAGAGGCTTATCACTGGAATGTCATTGTTGTCGATAACAATTCCACCGACGGCACAGCAAATATTGCAGCGCAAGCCGGTGCCAACGTCGTATTTGATCCAGTAAACCAGATAGCGCGCGCCAGAAATACCGGCGCACGCGCAAGCAACAGCGACTGGTTAATTTTTCTTGATGCGGATACTACCCTGAGTGCCGATCTACTGGCAGAAACTATCAACGCATTGGCCAGCGGTCTCGTGGTGGGCGGAGGTTCAACGGTCGCGGTTGATCGAGAACTACAGGGACTCACAAAAGTACTGTTACAGGGTTGGAATTGGTATTCGGTACGCTTTGGCTTTGCAGCCGGTTGTTATATCTTTTGCCGCAAAGATGATTTTGATAACGCCGGTGGTTTTGACGAAAGATACTATGCTGCTGAGGAATTCTATCTGTCCACACAACTGCGCAAGCAGGCAAAAATCAGGAACCATCAATTCGTCATACTTGATACACATCCAATCGTTTCATCTGCACGTAAAATTGAGTGGTATTCAGGCACACAGAAAATCAGGCAACTATTACT
>CAZQKJ010000758.1:0-1715 GCA_964593315.1 uncultured Granulosicoccaceae bacterium | reverse complement strand
CTGTGACATTAGTATCCTCTGAAGGTAACTGCTGCAGCATTAAGCCCGCTGCCTGCTCGCCATCACACATGAGCCACAGGCGAGTCGGCAGTTGTTCTGAGTTTTCAAAGTAACCGGCCAGTGCATCCTGCAGATGCTCACCGGTAACCTCAACAATTCCCTGATAGACCTCTCCGGTTTTGCCGCCCTCGATCTGAATGCTCAAAGTGGCATCACCAAACACATCGCGTAAAGGTGATTCCGGTGGCTCACCACCCCAGCGTGCAAGCCCGCGCTGGCCGCCATCGGCACTACCCTGCACCACCAGCAATGAAACCGGCCCGCTACCCCGCGCCTGCAGAGTCAGCTTACCGGCAAACTTTATAGTTGATGCGAGTATCGGTATTGCAACCATCGCGTGACCCAATACTTGTTGTACGTTAGACGGATACTCGGCACGCTCCAGCACCTCACGCCAGGTATCACCAAGCCTGACCAAAACGCCACGCACCTGCGCTTGTTCAATAAGGAAACGGTGTCTGTTATCTTTAGTTGCCATGGTGGCGGTTTTGCTCCCGGATTCTGGGTTGATTTCAGGCGGGATAATAGCGACAGTATTTCTTATACTATGTGTTGCCGCCTGAAGCTGCACCGGTTCGTTAAATTGACAAGGCAGAATAACTGCTTGTTTGGGACCCGGCTGGCACTTTCAGTCGCACGCGGTAGAGTGCAGAATTCAAGTCTACGCGATACCAGAGGCTGAATCCTCACAAAAAATCCAGGCTAACTACTAGGTTTGGATTTTCCACTAAGTAAAACCCACAAGGTAGAGAGAACCACACTTGAAAACGCTGCACCGTACACTGACGATTCTCTGCTGTTTCGCAGCTGCCCTGTTTATCAGCTGGAAGCTAATCCATCAGGTCAACTACGGCTACGATTTCTGGTACGACAATCTAGATATTCCGGCTCACATAGCGAAGTTCGCCCCGCAGAACAGACAGGGTAAAACCGGCTTTGAACACACCGGTCAGGATCAGCACACCGAACTGTTTCGAGCCATCGGCCATGCGATCAACAACGGCGGTGAAGGCTTGCGAACACTGAGTTATCAACCATCAGCTGAAGCGAGTTCGAAGATCCTGTTAACCGATGCGGAGGCCACCCATCTGGAAGACGTTGCCAATCTGGTGGACTTACTGGTGCCGGTCGGATGGGCAGCCACCGGCTTGCTGGTGGCGCTGGTTTTGATCGCGCTGGTCGCGAAAATTCCACTACCAGGGTTGGGTGTGTCGATAATTACCCTGATTGCAACCGCCATCATCATTGCACTGGTGATAATAATTATCGGACCGCGGGAAATATTCAGCGGACTACATGAGGCCGTTTTCCCCGACGATAATCAATGGTTTTTCTACTATCAGGACTCACTGATGACGACCCTGATGAAGGCTCCGGATATATTTGCCGCCATCAGTGGTATGTGGGCGATTGTCGCCGTTGTGGTTTATCTGGTCATTACCCTGCTGTTCAGACTGCAACCAAAAGTGCGGACTGAATCACACTTAGCTCGCTAAAAACCCGTAATTCAAGCAACCCTGGAAAACCACCTCAGACATAAATACGCTGGCGCAAAACTTGAACGGTTCACGGTACCTGCGACCGTGGACCGAACATGACAGATCCCACAAAAGACCTTAAGACCCACCTGACTATTGCGGATCTCACACCTGCAC
>CAZQKJ010000757.1:0-1719 GCA_964593315.1 uncultured Granulosicoccaceae bacterium | reverse complement strand
AGAGCACTGACTGTCGGGAGGACTGCATTGACCAACCCCCACTCGTGTGCTTCCCTGGCGGTAAACGGCGTACAACTGAGAATTAGCTCCTGAGCGCGTCGCTGACCGATTGCACGGGCCAGATTCTGGGTACCACCTATACCCGGAATGATGCCAATACGCGTCTCTGTTTGAGCAAACCTTGCATGTTCTGCTGCATAGACAAAATCCAGAGCGGCAACAAGCTCACAACCGCCACCATAGGCCGCGCCGTTGATCGCCCCGACACACGGCACCGGGCACTCCATGACTGCACGCACCATACGTTCAAACACCAGGTGCTGCCGTTGCCAGTCATCGTCTGACATGCCATTACGTTCTTTAAGGTCTCCGCCGGCGCAAAAAGCTTTATCACCCTTGCCAGTTAGAATCACAACCCGATACCGGGACGGGTGCAGTGATAAATCCTCAAAAAGGTCGATCAGCTCCAGCGCCATTTGTGTGTTAAAGGCATTGGACGCCTTAACACGATCAAGCGCGATCATCAGCACATGTTCATGCGGCCAACTCAGCGACAAGGTAGCGTACTCAACAGTCATAGAAGCGGCTCTGGCAGCAGGTTTAATCAGCGATCAATAGTAGAGAATTTGCAGCATTCCCGCAATTGAAGACACGGACACCCCAAACAATCGATCACAGATGACTCACACCGCCAAACTGAATACACTTAGGAGCAAATGGATAAAGAACAAAAGATAAGCCGGCAAAGCTTACTCGACGGTCAAATTAAACAGCTCGCCCTTGAGCGACCCGGTGTCATCGACCTGATGCCGGATGACGAACGCGAGCGCATTGTCGCCGAAACCATCGCAAACGCGCCCGACAAAGCCGATTTCTGGGTGTTTGCCTACGGATCACTTATCTGGAATCCCGCCATCGAGTTCGACGCCCAGTGCCGTTGTAGCATTCAGGGTTTTCACCGCAGCTTCTGCTTCTGGACCATGCTTGGTCGAGGCAGTGAGGAGCAACCGGGACTCATGATGGGGCTTGAACCCGGTGGCAGCTGCGAAGGCATCGCGTATAGAATCCCTTTTGAGGCGCTGACCGTAGAACTGGATATACTGTACCGCCGGGAAATGATGTCCAATGTGTACAACCCAACCTGGGTTGAGGCCAGCTGCATTGATGACCAACCGAATAAAATACCGGTGCTGTCCTTTGTTGTTGACCCTGAAAACAATCGCTTCTGCGGCACACTGGACGAACACACAACCGTCAGCACTCTTTCAGTCGCAGAAGGCCCAATGGGTAGAAACTGCGATTACCTTTTTCAATTAGTAGATCATCTCGAAACGCTGGGTTTTAATGATCCTGTTATGACTGATCTTGCAAATAAAGTACGCGCTTATCAATCTGGCACAAACAGCTAAACCTAATCTCTGCACACCGGACACTCCGACAACATGCCTCATTTCAGCTTTGAATATTCCGCCAATCTTGAAAACATGGTCAGTATTGATGATCTGTGCAACACCATCAGACTCACAGCAATAGAAACCGGGTTGTTTCCAATGCCTGGTATAAGAGTACGCGGATATCGCGCAGAACATTACTCCATCGCCAATGGCGATAATCAACATGCTTTTCTCGATCTTTCTATTCGACTCAGAGAGGGCCGCCCTCAGGATAAAAAAGAAGCTGCAACTCAGGAAATTTTCGATGCGATAAAAGCCTTTATGC
>CAZQKJ010000756.1:0-1722 GCA_964593315.1 uncultured Granulosicoccaceae bacterium | reverse complement strand
GGTTTGTCGTCATCCATAAAGCATCCGGCAACCGAGAGCTCGAGCAATGACTTGGTAACTGCTTCGGTTTGGCGCCATCCGAATAAACTTGAATACTCGCCGATAAGATTGACCGTGCCCTCACAGTTGCCTTCATCTACCAGCATCGTGTTGGCGTTGCGCACCAGGTGACCCAGTTCAAAGCGGTCACTGCCAGCGGCGGACGGAATATCTTCTGCCAGACATTGTATTGGTGCTGCTGCACATTGAAATGGGACAAAGCCCGGACCATCGCTTGTGGTTTCTTCTTCGAGTTTTTGCAGGTCGGGGCTGAGTCTTATCTGATCGAGCCATTCCTGTAGTTCTTCAAGATTTTGCGGTGGCGGTTGATCGCTTTCTGCTTCACCGCTGGCAAGCCACTGCTGCACCTGTGCTACCCGGTTGATCATTTGTTGCTGTTGCATCCAGGTGGCGAGCTGTTGTGGTGTTTGCTGGTTGTGATCGGGCAGGGTGCGCAGATAAAAGAACGCCGCAGTCGCCGCGAGTAACAGACAAACTGATACACCTGTGAGGATTTTAAGGCGCAGTTGTTCCTGAACCTCACTGACGTTATTCAGTTTGTTTTCGTGGCGGGCCAGAGATTGTTCTCTGAGGTCCTCTGTTATTTCCCGGTAGGCGGTATTGCTGTGCTGTGCGTCTCTGTCGGCAAACCAGAATCTTGTTTTAAGGTCTTCCAGTCTATTTGAAGGTCGACTGGACGAGCCTTGGTTGGGTCTGCGCGAAGATCGTCCATCGGGACCGCGTGGTGGTTCTCTACGCATGGTTAACTGCGCTGTCCGTAGTGAGATGGGCTGTATCTGCAGGCCGCTATGTTACTCCAGCTGCACAGATAAGCCGGGTTGATTTCTGTTACTGGTAACCAGCCAACTGCGGTGCCACGATCGAGAAACCATTGTCTGACTTTTTCGAATTCTTCAAAGCTTTCTCTGTCGCCTTCATCTTCAACGAATACAAAAGCAAAGTCTTTGTCATTGTCGAAGGCGGCTATTTCTTTACCGATGATGGTGGTATCGTTTTGCAAGTCTTCAAACTCGGGCCAGTTTCCGGTGTCTACCGGTGTCAAAGACATAGTCAGGTACTCGTGTCTTTTTCCGATAAAGTCAGCACTGATCTGAAATTCTTTTTCAGGATCAGCTGCACCAGAAGACTCACTGGCAGATAGCAAACCATTGGCGAAGGCAGCATTGACATCAATTCTCTGGATGCGGTCACCGTGAATATAGAAAAACTTTGGCAGCAGGCCGCTTTGATGTTCAATCGGTAGTGGTGGTTCGTAGCTTGGCTTGTTTGACTGAAGTGTTGTCATCAGCAGCAACAGAATCAGCACGCCTACTGCGTTTGATACCATGTCTGTCAGGGAGTCCAGATTCATTCTGCAACCTCCGTATCGGTGCGACCCACATCAAGCCCTGAACGGATGTGCCGGAACTCAATTGAGTCCAGCAGCTGGACCAGATAATGATAAGCATCACTGCCACCTGGGTGTACGTCGAGCAGTACGTATTCTTCGTAGCCCATGCCGTATTCTTTGGCCAGACGATTCAAGGTAGAGACTTCGTTGAGCGCGAGGAACAGTAATCCCTGGGTGGCTTCCTCAGTAAACAGTAAGGTATCGCCCTGACTGTTGTTTCAAACCAGTTCCAAAGCACCACCTGTCCATCACGAACTTTGGCACGCATTGCG
>CAZQKJ010000755.1:0-1737 GCA_964593315.1 uncultured Granulosicoccaceae bacterium | reverse complement strand
GCTTAGGTGGTAGTATGTTGCGTTTTGTTATTCTTTTAATTTTAACAACCTGTTCTTTGTCGGTGTTTGCGACTGGAAATTGTATCAAATCTATTCCAGTGGATGAAAGTCGCGTTATACCTAAGTTTTCAGTTGCAGGTTTTAGTAGTCAGTTGGGCGGTAGAACTTGCGGATCAGTAGAGATGGAGAGAATAAATATATTTGTTTCCGAACTTGCTGGCATCTCGGACGATACTTTCGAAACTTTTGATGCTTGGGCTCGAACGCGAGATAATTTGGTGGAGCGGATTGCTGCTACGCGCATTGACTTAGCGCGAGCACGTGCGGACGGCGCTAGTGCTAAAACTTGGTTTCGTATAAAAAATACAACCTTAAATCTCATCGGTGGTGGATTAACAGTATTGGGTTGTCCTACGACGTTCACTGGAGTTGGAGGTATAGCTTGTGTTGGTGGTGTAACTCTCTCGAGCTATGGGGTATACGATTCTTTAACAGCTGATGGGTTTCAGGACGTTGCTGATGAGGTAGAAAAACGATTAGATGAATTGGAAAATATTCTGAATAGTCAGAAAGATGTCGGAAATTCTGTATTAGGGAAGCGTAAACAAGTTTTCCTTAAGCGTTTTAAGTCGATGTGCTTTGCTGTCGAACAACATTGTCTGTAGCGGATAGGCATGCGCAGTCAGGGACTTGCCATCAAAAACCGCTCGCGGCTGCCTGCGGGACGTAATTTAACTGTTTCGGTTGTATGGCTTCGGTTGCCCAGTTTTTTGTTACTGACATTATTAATTGCGGCAATAGCGTATTGGGCGGGAGTACTTTCTGGTACTAGTGGTTGGTATCGAGAAACGGTAAGTAAATTCATTGGCCCAAATAGCGCGTTTGGGAACATGCTTCTAGCTGTCGATAAAACTCCAGAAGACACGCCGCTGATGCGGAATCGTTTGATGTCAATTGAATCTAGATTGACAGTCATTGAAAAAGCACAAGATGACGGATTTAAGTCCTACGATGAATTGGCAGTGGCCTTGACGCTTGACGTCCAAGCATTGCTACGCGCAACGGAAGAGCTTGGCCACCGAACTAACGCTGCAAAAAACACCGCAACAAAGACGGACAATCGCTTACAAGCCCTGATCTTGGCGGTGGATTCAGCTCAACAGGCTAGAAGGTCTGTTCAGAAAGAAGAAACAAATGAGCGAGAAGGAGATGACAATGGTAAGGAATAGGATTGCTAACGCAAAAAGAGTAACTACTTATGCTGTTGTACTAGCTATGCTTGCACCTTCAGCAATGATCCCTCATTCAGCGAATGCAGATAGTCACTTAGGTGAGGGACTGATAGACAATATTGATTCTGATGCGCTGTTAAGTCGAATAAAGAAGTTAGAACTACTTGCAAATCGTTTGGAATCGAAGTTGGTTGAATCCCAAAAAACTATTTCTGCATTGGAGACAGGTATGGGAGCGATTGCCAAGACCATGTCTTCGGTACAAGAAATGGGTAAAGACACTGCTGCTCTGGTTCAACAAGCGCGCAAATTGCCAGAAGATCTGTCAGACGGGATGGAGAAGCTTATATCAGAGGCACTCGATACGATTAAGCCGGGGGATTGGACGAAGGGTGAATCGACGAAGGATGTGCTCTCAGACCTCAGAAAAGCCCAGAAGGCCGCAGAGGCTGTAAAGGAAAGGTATGAGGCCACGAGACGTAAATTAGAGCGCCAACTATTGGCT
>CAZQKJ010000754.1:0-1741 GCA_964593315.1 uncultured Granulosicoccaceae bacterium | reverse complement strand
GGTCAAGCACGGCGCGGGCTATTGTGGCTGCAGCGATGGTATTGTCGAAACCTGCAAAGTATCGGCTGGTATCGTGTTGGTAGCACCAGGCGATCACATAGGGCACATTTCTCATGGTCAGGAATCGTGTGGTTTCTGCAGGTCGTGAAGATCCGATCAACAAAAGGCCGTCAGCACCTTGTGCTACCAGTGACTTTATTTGTTTGAGTTCTGTGTCCGGGCTATAGCCTGAACTTGCTACCAGCAGATTGTAAGAAGATTCGGATAACGCTTCCTGAAATTCCTGCAGACCGCTTGCGAACATGGCGTTAGCCATGGTGGGGATCACCGCACCGACAATATTGCTTCGGTTTGAGGCCAGAGCCCTGCCATTGAGGTTTGGCATATAGCCGAGTTGTTCGACAACTTTCTCAACCCGTTCACGGGTTTCAAACGCCACTTTGTCAGGCTCATTAATGCAGCGAGAGATGGTCGCTGTTGAGACCCGAGCGGCCTTGGCGACATCTTCGAGAGTGGGATTGCGAGTTGGTTTCAACTAATTGTCCTGACGGTATGCCCTGGACGCATCTTTTAGACGCATTGAGTTAGATGCATTGAGTAAGACAAACGGCGTAAGTCTCTACTTGCGTCGTATAATGTAAGCGCTTACACTGTTTGTCAATATCTACCCGTCCGGCACGTGCGGTCAAGACCAACAAGCTGCCGGATCCCAAAGGAGGAGAAATTTATAAATGGCACGTTCTTACCTGAAGCAAGCCACTAAAACCGCAGAGACTGACGCGACTGATGTACGGGATACGGTTCAGTCTATCCTTGATGAGATAGAACAGGGTGGTGACGAGGCAGCGCTGCGATACGCTGCGAAGTTTGATCAGTACGAGGGCAATATTCTTCTTACCGATGAAGAGATAGAGGCCGCATGTGCGCTTGTGCCACAGGCTTTAAAAGACGATATCGCGTTCGCTCATGACAATGTAAAACGATTTGCCGAAGTGCAAAAGCAAACCGTTCAAGATGTGGAGCTTGAGGTGATTCCGGGTTTTACTCTCGGCCAAAAGAGCATCCCGTGCAATGCAGTTGGCTGTTACATACCCGGTGGTCGCTACAGTCACGTGGCCAGCGCCGTGATGACAGTCACCACTGCCAAAGTCGCAGGATGTGGCCATATTGTTGCCTGCTCCCCACCCGCGAAAGACACAGGAATAGCGCCTGCGATTGTTTATGCATCTACCTTGTGCGGTGCAGATAAGGTGATGGCTCTCGGTGGTGTGCAGGGTGTAGCGGCGATGACTTTCGGTTTATTCGGTTTGCCTGCAGCGGATATCCTGGTGGGACCCGGCAATCAGTTTGTAGCCGAAGCAAAACGTATTCTGTATGGCCGCGTGGGTATCGACATGATCGCAGGCCCAACTGATAGTTTGATCCTTGCGGACGATTCAGCGGATGCAATGATTGTAGCCGCGGACCTGGTCGGGCAGGCGGAGCACGGATATAACTCACCTGTGTGGCTGGTCACTGATAACCTGCCGCTGGCGGAGAAAGTGTTGCAACTGGTACCGGATTTAATAGCAGATCTTCCGGAGCTGAATCGTGTCAATGCTGAGGCTGCCTGGCGTGATTATGCCGAAGTCATTGTCTGTGCTGATCGTGAAGAGATGGCGCAGGTCTCGGATGAATACGCACCGGAACACCTGACGGTACAGGCTCAGGATATCCCGTGGTGGAAGGACCGACTCAGATG
>CAZQKJ010000753.1:0-1742 GCA_964593315.1 uncultured Granulosicoccaceae bacterium | reverse complement strand
GACGCACTATATGAACCGCAAGCGCGTATCTAGAATATTCAGAAGTGTTTATGGTGACACCAACAGTTACTTTGGCAAGAATTTCAGCCTGATTAATTTTCACTGGGACCGACAGCCCGTCCAGTTGACCTTTGAGGTCTACGACACCGAAAATAACCGCCAGGTACAAAAATCTCTCACCCTGATGAATGGCTTTTGGGTAGAACCCTAAGCTACGTTTGCGATTCACTGTAATCTGTTGCAGCGTCGGCGAAAATCGCTTTATCACGCCACAGTGCCGGGTGACAGGTTATAGAGATCATTTGATACGACGGTTTGGTACACTACGGTGGTCGTAATGGCCCACTCAACATCACCACATAAGATTCAACTGTCGATGACCAAGCTGATCACAGCCAAAGCGCTGGACCGGGTAGAGCCACCCGCCGCTATCCTTATTACCGAGCTTGGCCGAAAGCTTAGGGCCGAGGGCAGGAGTATTGTCTCGCTCAGCATCGGTGAGCCGGATCTCGGTACACCGAAGCATGTATCAGAAGGTGCACATAGAGCTGCCATGCAAGGTGAGACAACCTATTCTCCGATAGGTGGAATACCAGAGCTCAAAGAAGCTGTGCGGAACAAATTTAAACGCGATAACGGGCTTGATTTTGAAGATAATCAGGTCACTGTCAGCGCAGGTGGCAAGCAGGTATTAAGTAACGCCATATACGCCACCATGAACCCTGGTGATGAGGTTGTGATACCAGCGCCATACTGGCTGGCCTACTCTCAGATGGTTCAGTTGTATGAGGGTGTGCCGGTCATTGTACAAACCTCGCAGGACACGGGCTTCAAGATAACCCCGCAGGCATTGGATGCGGCAATAACACCCAAGACCAAATGGATTATGTTAAACAGCCCCGGTAATCCATCGGGTGCCGTCTACTCAGAGTCTGAGCTTACTGCCCTGGCAGAGGTGCTCGAGAACCACAAGCATGTGTGGATTCTTTCGGACGATATGTATGAGCATCTCATCTATACCGATGCAGCATTTAAGACAATGGCGCAGGTCGCGCCACAGTTGATGGATCGAACCCTGACCGTCAACGGTGTATCAAAAGCCTATGCGATGACAGGCTGGCGGGTCGGTTTTGCCGGAGGGCCTCCTGAGCTGATCAAAGCGATGGAAATGGTGCAAAGCCAGACGACCAGCGGGTGTAGTCGCGTTAGTCAGTGGGCCGCGATCACCGCACTTAACGGGCCGCAGGATTCTCTCGGATCCAATCTCGAAATCTATCGTAAGAGAAGATCGCTGATTGTCGACGGACTCAATGCTATCGATGGCATTCAGTGCCTTGTTCCCGACGGTGCCTTTTACGCATTCCCGAGTTGCGGTGCCTTTATTGGCGGCACTACCGCCGGTGGCAAAAAGCTCATTTCAGATATCGATTTTTCAATGGCATTGCTGGATGAAAAAGGGGTCGCTACGGTTCATGGCACAGCCTTCGGGCTCAGCCCGCATTTCAGGGTGTCGTATGCTGCCTCTGAAGCTGAGATTAAAGAGGCCATTGCCCGAATCGGTGATTTTTGTGAGTCAATCAAGCGCCGTGGTGCATAGGGTGAATAGTGGCCCCCGGATACCTTGCAGCTACTGGTGCTCAGAGAATGGTACTCAGAGAAGCTCTGGTTAGTGTGCAGTGATAAGTTTTTGTAACAGTGTAAATTATTTGAATCAATTGACTTGAATAAGTACTGGTTTCGAA
>CAZQKJ010000752.1:0-1742 GCA_964593315.1 uncultured Granulosicoccaceae bacterium | reverse complement strand
ATACCGGTAACCTGAGCTTCATCTCCGTCTGGAATACCGTCGTTATCTGAATCAGTGTCCAGATAATCAGGGGTACCATCACCGTCTGTATCAGTTATACCCTCGATGGCATCCGGGATTCCATCATCGTCAGAATCAAGGTCTTTTGCATCCGGAGTACCGTCACCATCGGTATCTAATGTGTTCGAGGCACCGAAGATATCGTCTACACCATCACCGTCTGCATCAACACCTCCGGTCTGATCAACATCATACAGATCACGGATTCCGTCACCATCGGTATCAACATTGGCAACTTGTGCTTCAACACCATCATTGATGCCGTCGTTGTCTGAATCGTTATCCAGATAATCAGGGATACCATCACCGTCTGTATCACCTGGCTCAAGCGTATCTGGAATGCCGTCGTTGTCTGAATCAACATCCAGCATATCCGGCGTGCCGTCACCGTCTGTGTCTACTGTGCCGGTCGCTTCGATTGCATCGTCTACACCGTCGCCGTCACTGTCGGTTCCGCCAGTCACATCAACATCATATAAATCATCAATACCGTCACCATCTGTGTCCACACCACTGACCTGCGCTTCTACGCTATCCGGGATGCCATCGTTATCTGAATCGGTATCCAGATAGTCAGGGACACCATCGCCATCAGTGTCTACGTCACCTTCGATGGCATCGGGCACACCATCACCATCTGAGTCTGCATCCTTAACATCAGGAATGCCATCACCATCCGAGTCCAGTGTGTTAGACGCACCAAAGATATCGTCTACACCGTCACCATCACTGTCAGTACCTCCGGTCACATCAACATCATATAAATCGTCAATGCCGTCACCGTCTGTATCTACACCTGATACCTGAGCTTCTGTGTTATCTGGAATTCCGTCGTTGTCTGAATCAAGATCAAGGTAGTCAGGTACCCCATCACCGTCTGTATCACCTGGCTCTAAGGTATCAGGGATACCATCGCCATCAGAGTCAGCGTCCAGGTAGTCTGGCGTACCATCACTGTCTGTATCTACCGGCGTTGTCGGGGCGGCACCCGCTTCTACATCGTCATCTATTCCGTCGTTATCGGAATCAGTATCGAGAAAGTCCGGGGTACCATCGCCATCTGTGTCTTGTGTGGCAGCCGGCGTTCCACCGTTGTCCGGATCAAACGCATCGTCAAGACCATCACCATCGGTATCGACGCCAGTTGGTGCTACATCTGCGATACCATCGCCATCAGCATCATTGCCTTCCAGTGCATCGGGAATACCATCGTTATCGGAATCAAGATCCAGATAGTCAGGGATGCCATCACCGTCTGTGTCACCGATGTTCTCATCAGAATCAAGGATGCCATCGCCGTCTGAATCAAGATCTATGTGGTCCGGTACGCCATCACCGTCTGTATCCTGTACGATTGCAGGTGTGCCACCGTTATCAGCATCAAACGCATCATCGATACCATCTCCGTCTGTATCTGTGCCACTCGCTATAACATCGGCAACGCCATCACCGTCTGCATCATGGCCTTCAGTTGAATCTGGGATACCGTCATTGTCGGAATCAAGATCAAGGTAGTCAGGGACACCATCACCATCGGTGTCACCTACGTTTTCATCTGTATCAGGAATGCCGTCATTGTCTGAATCAAGATCAAGATGATCAGCTATGCCATCACCATCAGTATCCTGTACAGCCGCCAGTGTTCCACCATTGTCTGGATCAAACGCATCGTCGATTCCGTC
>CAZQKJ010000751.1:0-1745 GCA_964593315.1 uncultured Granulosicoccaceae bacterium | reverse complement strand
GCTTAGCGACTTCTTCCGCTTTTCCCCAGCGTTTCATCGGAGTGCGGTTTAGTATTGTCTCACTTCTTTCCGGAGCATCTCTTAAGCCCTGGGTCATCTCAGTTTCAATCCAGCCGGGCGCCACTGCGTTTACTCTTATGTTATCGCCAGCCCACTTGCCAGCCAGGGCTTTGGTCAACTGTGCCACACCGCCTTTAGATGCTGAATAGGCGGGTACCAATGGCCCGCCAAACGTGCTTAACAGTGAAGCAGTATTGACAATAGCGCCATGGCTTTTTTCCAAAAGCGGCCGGGCAGCCACGCAACAACGCATAGTACCGGTCAGGTTGACGTCAATAACACGCTGGAAGACTTCAAGATCATACTCTGCATCACGTTGAAGAATACCAGCGCAATTTACCAGCGCATCCAGCCTGGTAAGTCCGGCAAAGAGTGTATTGACAGAGGAATCATCGGTAACATCCAGCAGTTGTAAATCAATACCTGCAGGATCAACGAATGAATCGATTTCCTGTTGCGAAACAGAAGCGGCAACAACCTGCCATCCATCTGTTGCCAGTACTCGCGAGACAGCAGCGCCAATTCCGCGTGTGCCTCCTGTAACTACTACGGTTTTCATAGGGATTTTGATCGGTTAAAGGCTGTTATAAAGGCTGCTGCGCGTTGCGATATCTCGTCAATGCTATAGCCAGGTTTAAACAGAGCAGACCCCAGTCCAAAGCTGTTTGCACCTGCCGCCAAGTAGTCGTACAGGGTATCTGGTGTTATACCTCCGACCATTGCAATCATAGTGTCTGCTGGAAGTACTGCACGCATTGCCTTCACGGCATCGGGCGGTAACCCTTCAGCAGGAAAGAGTTTTAGTGCCGCGGCACCATGTTCCAATGCGGCAAAGGCTTCTGTTGGTGTCGCGACGCCAGGGCACCACGATACACCGTGATCAATGGCGGCCTTGCCCACTGTAGGGTTCATATTAGGGGCAACTATCAACTGACCACCCGCCTCGACTACCGGAGTGACATCATCTGCAGATAGTACCGTCCCTGCCCCGACCACAGTGTGATCACCATACTTCTGTGCGATAGCGCTGATTGATTTTAACGGCTCTGGTGAGTTCAACGGCACTTCGATGAATCTAAAGCCTGCATCAATGAGTACACTCGCAACAGGTATTGCCTGATCCGGTTCAAGGCCACGTAGTATCGCGATAAGTGGATTATCGGCGACTGCTGTTTCCCATAAGCTCATAACTCCACTCCGATAATAAAATTCATGACGCTAGCTGCATGGTAGTAGATCTGCAGCATTCGCAATCGCAAAATACCCGGCAGCTGCAATATCTTCCGGAGCACGCACACTTTGCAGCCCCGCCACCTTGAGTGCAATAGCGTATCGGTCTGCCAGATCATTGCGCCCCACTATAGTTATCGGGCCATCTACAGATAGATTAGATAATGCACCTTGTATTTCAGCACCGATTAACATGCCGGACAGATAGTCTCGCACTTTGCTTTCATCAAGCAATTCAAACAGTGGCAATGTACGCACACGGAACAGTGTGTGCAGCAAGCGTGGACCGGCGTCAATGCCGGCTGCAACACCTGACTGGAATCCCTCTTCGCTAAATGGATCTTCATTTATAAACTTACCGAGAATGGTATGCCTGGTAAGTGCTTCGAATATCTCACCGCTCATAATTGTTTCAAAATGAACAATGTCTGCCTCGCGAACCGTGACCCATTTAC
>CAZQKJ010000750.1:0-1746 GCA_964593315.1 uncultured Granulosicoccaceae bacterium | reverse complement strand
AGGTGTTAGCAACGGCTTCTTCTGCGCTATCGCTGTCACTTTGAGTGGCAACGTTGCCAGATAGAATCGCAGTTCTACCGTCAATGTCTACTGTCGCGGTATCACCAAAACCTGCACCATCCAGTGATTCATTGGATCGCTCTACCAGGTCAGCGTTTAGCATCGGTGCATAGCGGGTTATTGCGTACCATAGAACCCCTAGCAGCAACAACAGGCCAAACAGCAGTGGCCAGATCGCCGCACCGGTTTTAGCGGCTCTGTCAGGTGGAATAACATATCCCGGGCGTCGCCGGCCTGGAGCAGGAGCGACATAACGACCCTGCTTCGCACCTGGTGGTGGTGCCATTCTGCGTCGAGGACGGCTCTGAACCGGACGTCGCTCGCGATATTGTGGGTCTCGGCGATGGCCTCGCTCTGGTCTATGGTCTGGCCGACGACCGCGTTCAGGTCTGGCTTCAGGTCGTCGTGGGGCATCCGGATTGCGTCTACCTTGAGCGACCGGTCTTTCCAGGTTTCTCGATACTGTTCGTTTCGCTTTAGGGCTTGCGTCAGGTATGGCGGCACTTCTTGTGAGTGACGTTTTAGCTTTCGCAGGCTTCTTGCCTGAGGGCGGGCGTTCAAACTCGCTGCGATCCAGAGGCACTGTCGGATCATCGTTAGACAGCTTGTTAGTTGTGTCAACAGGCGGGGTGCTGCCATGGCTCCCAGGTTTGACCAGGTTTCGCGTGGTGGTAGCGGCACTGTCGGCAGCGCCTGTTGCGGCAGCGCCAACTGCGCCCGCGGTAGTACCCACCGCTCCTGCGGCTGCGGCAACGCCTGATGCTGCAGTATTTGCAGCATCCGGGACTTTTGGCATCGTAGTGTTAGCTGGTGGTACCGGTGGTACATCAGCTGACTGAGAATTGGTGTTAACTCGGGTGGTTGTCCCGGTTGTAGTTCGGGAGGTCGGCACTGGTGGGGGGTCATCCGGAGTCAGGTCGGGATTAGCCGGCTTGCCTCCGACCCCGCGGTTAACCTGACGGTCGGTATCGTCCGGTTTGTTAAGTTTGATGTCGTCCGGCTTGTCTGAGTTGCCCGGAAGATTATTGTCTGGTGGATTCGCCATTGCTTGCCCCTGTCGGCAGCCCGATTCACGGTGCTGCAGCCGTACGTGAGTTAACTGTTGTGTGTGGATTGATCGCGCTATTTTCGCCGATCTGGTCGGGCATTGCCATTGATGGTTAATACAGTCCGGAATGGCTAATGCGTCGCTTACAGCCTTTTAATTTTTCTTTTGGTGCTTTGCCTGGGCGTGATGTGATGCACGAGCAGACGTAATCGACCAAATATCTGTATGAAATCAAATAGCACGGTAATATTCCGGTAGCCGGGATCGCCATTGCGGTTTGACTATTGTCCTTGGCCTTTATCGGGCCTCAGATGCCTGGATGGGCACTAGCTATACATTATAGACCAGCCAGCCAGATTAAATGTTACTCGGTCCGAAGCTCAGTAATGCGGGCTTTGTGGCGTCTATATGCAGCTGTCCGTCGCGGTCTACACTGCCTGCTCCGGTGCATGCGGCGATACTAATTGCTGACAAAATCCTGCAAGTTATGAATTGACCGATGGCCGCACGAAGAAGAAAACGAAATTCAAGAGAGGACAAGCGTGCCCGCGCCGCCTCCGGGTCCACGGCCGCACCGTATATTAAACGCAAAATTCCTGCGTATTGCCATGCTACTGACGAGCAGTTAGAGCTTGTCG
>CAZQKJ010000749.1:0-1748 GCA_964593315.1 uncultured Granulosicoccaceae bacterium | reverse complement strand
AATGCATACCGTAAGTGAGTACTAAAGTTTCTGCACATCGTTCCTGTAGGTAGGGATCACGTGTCTGAAAGTCCTCAATACGTGCAGGATCCATCTCTGCAAGATCCATTGGTGGGTGTCCCGCCATGATCCAGTCAGCCAATGCGCGACCGGCTCCAGGCCCGGACTGAATGCCGGTAGAGTTAACACCGGCCAATACAAAGTATCCTTTTAAGTTGGGTGCTTCACCTAAAGTAAAGCGTCCATCGTGTGAGTAACTTTCCGGCCCGTTGAAGAACGTGCGAATACCTGTGTCCTGAAGTATTGGCACACGATTCATTGCAAGCTCCATGACCTCCATGACATCGTCTTCTACAAACGGCAGGCTATCGAATTCGAATGAGTCGGGTATACCGTCAGTGGCCCAGGCTTTAGCGTGGAAATGTGCAAAACCGAATAACAGTTTTCCTGCATCTTCTTTCCAGTAGGTACCATCACAATAGGATCGCAATACCGGAAGATCAGAAGGTAGATCCTGAATAGGTTCTGTCACCAGATAGTAGTGCTCGCACGCATGTATTGGCACTCCCACATTGTTCTGTCTGCCAATTTCTCTGGCCCACATACCGCCACAGTTAACCACCACATTAGTTTCTATCGTGCCCTGATCGGTGACAACGCTTTTGACCTGGTTGTTGTGAGTAATAACCTGTTGCACTTTTACCCTTTCAAATACAGCAGTGCCGTTCATCTTAGCGCCTTTGGCTAAAGCCTGAGTCAGCGCCACAGGATCGGCCGATCCGTCACCGGGCATGTATATACCGCCAAGTACGCCATCTTCGTTCATCAGTGGCCAGCGCTCCGATATTTCAGCGGTATCCATTGCCCGCGCTTCTATGCCGAACAAAGAGGCAAAGTCTGCTTTACGTTTCAGCTCTGCGAATCTTTCTTTGTTTAGTGCAATGGATATCGAACCTGATTGTCTGAAACCTGGGTTAAGACCTGTCTCAGCTTCTATCTGTTGCAGCAGTTCAACGCCGTAGCTTGCGAATGCTGTAGTTGAGTGGCTGCCTTGTAGCTGACCCACCAGGCCCGCCGCATGCCACGTGGTGCCACTGGTCAGTTGTTTTCGCTCCAGCAATACAATATCTGTCCAGCCAGCTTTAGCAAGATGATAAGCGACTGAGCAACCATGGATGCCGCCACCGATAATGACAACCTGCGCTGTTGAAGGAAGCGGTTTGGACATATAGATCTATCTATTGAGATATATTGATAAAAGGAATGTAATTGCGCCCATGCTGTTTGTCAGATCTCTGCGTACTTACACGTGACCGCGTAATTTGAATAAACGTCCTGCATCTGGTGGCGTTGATTCAATGCCTGCAATTTGCGCCAGATGCCACGCCAGTGCCTGATTGCTTGAAATCACGGGTTTGCCTAATTGCTGTTCTGCTTGCTCGATAATATCGAGCGCGCGCAAACTGGTGCAGGATACAAACACAGCGTCGCAGTCATCGCGGCTACCGATGCTTAACACCGCTTGTAGTATGCTGTCTGAGGTGATGCGTGCGACAGTGAAGTCATCTGACTCGTTAAAAGTAGCGACCGCGTTAATGGCAAAGCCTGCATCTCGAAGGTTTTGTTGCATCTCTAGGGTAACATCGGGTGCATAGGGGGTTAGCAGTGCAATACGTTCAACGTTAAGTGCCGTCAGGGCGCATTTTGTTGCTGTTATCGGATTGCTGGTTTTTGCATCCGGATGGTTG
>CAZQKJ010000748.1:0-1752 GCA_964593315.1 uncultured Granulosicoccaceae bacterium | reverse complement strand
GCCCAGGTGTCACCAATGAAAGATCAGGCTCCGGTGCATTGGCAACCGGTGACCCATTGGGTGAGGTATTGACAACCTCAGACATGCCAGCCGTCCTGTTGGTATTGTCGAATACGGTATCGGTGGGCATTGCGCCAGTGCTCAGCCATTACGGCTTCCGCTTTTTCGGTATCGCGCTTGCGCAGCGCTCGAATCAGGGCGCGATGTTCTTTAATGGCTGCAGTCGCACGCTCTGCATCGTTAAGGGTGGTCGGGCCAAGCAGGTAGACCGTGCGCTGCATACTTTCAACGGCTTTGGTTAGAAAACGGTTCCTGGCCATTTGCAACAGCGCAAAGTGAAAACGCTGATTGAGTTCTGCCATTTTGGACGCATTGGATTTAGCTGCTTCAAGCGCTGCCTGAGTTGCCTCCAGTTCCTGCAGTTCAATATCTGTGGCTTTGGATGCTGCAAGCTTTGCTACCGCACGCTCATGCACTTCGCGCACCTCATATAGCTCCATCACTTCGGTGTAATCGAGCGAGCGCACCCGCATTCCGAGCCTCGGTTCTGCGACCGCAAGTCCCTCGGTTTCAAGCCTGCGCAGCGCATCCCGTACCGGCGTGCGACTGACACCAAACTCTGCAGCCACCGGTTGCTCACGCAAATAGTCCCCAGGCTTGATGTCTCCATACTGCAACCGCGCCAGAAGTTGCTGGTAACAACTTGCTGATTGATTTTCGGTAGATTGAGGCATACATTGGATTGTATACGTTTGAATACAATTAACCAATCCTTCACAACCGGGGTGTTTTGGGGCGCAGTTTACGACCGCACAAACTGTTGCAACGCAGGATGACCAACCAAGAGTCAGGGGCAACGCAATGCCGGTTCAGCCCGTATTATAAAAAATGGATTCGCCGCCAATGACATGCCCGTGCCATGATCGATAAGTGAGCTGAAACGCTTCCCTTCAACCTGTGCAATTGTCATGTCGAGCGCTATCAACAAACACACCGTTCACAGATTGTCCGGTACAATTAATCATCACGAAATACAATGGAAACTCGCACATGCTGGACACCTATGCGCGGTGGGTCGTAAAACTCAGATGGCTCGCCATTTTGCTAACTTTAGCTGTAGTGGGTCTGCTGGCTTCCGGCGGCAGGTTTCTGAGTTTCACTAATGACTATGAAGTTTTCTTTGGTGATTCCAATCCTCAACTGGCAGCGTTTAAAAACCTGCAGGAGGTCTACACCAAAAACGACAATGCACTCATCATGTTGTCCCCCAAAGACGGGGTTGTTTTCTCAGCTGAGACACTGCAGGCCATCACCGAACTGACTGACGAGGCATGGAACACACCCTATTCAACCCGTGTGGATTCGCTCAGTAACTTTCAGTACACCTATGCCGAAGAAGATGATCTTACCGTTGAAGATCTGATAGAGGATCCTGCCGCAATGTCTGAAGCAGACATTGCAAAGGTAAAGGAGATCGCGCTGGCACAGCCGCTTCTGATGAACCGGCTGCTGTCTCCCGCCGCAGATGTGACCGGTATCAACATCAATTTTGAGCTGCCTAACGAAGGCGCTGATCAGGTTCCATTCGAAATCATGGCGCACGTTGATGCCATGCTCGCCGATCTTGAAGCACGCTACCCGAATATAGAAACCGCCAAAACGGGTGTGGTTCCGATGAACAAGGCTTTCCCGGAAGCTTCGTTTAAAGATATTCAAACACTCATCCCTGCAGCGTTCGCAGTGATCTTACTC
>CAZQKJ010000747.1:0-1752 GCA_964593315.1 uncultured Granulosicoccaceae bacterium | reverse complement strand
GGGCTGGAAAAAGTTACTAAATATTATCAGGCTTCAACTTCAGAACTATTTGGATTAGTCCAAGAAGTTCCACAAAAAGAAACAACGCCTTTCTACCCTAGAAGCCCTTATGCAGTTGCGAAGCTATACGCGTACTGGATAACGGTTAATTATAGAGAGGCTTACGGAATGTATGCTTGCAATGGTGTTTTATTCAATCATGAATCGCCAAGAAGAGGGGAGACTTTTGTAACTCGAAAAATTACTCGTGGTTTGGCAAACATAGCTCAGGGTTTAGAGGCGTGTCTGTTTATGGGCAACCTTGACTCCTTGAGGGATTGGGGGCATGCCAAAGACTATGTACGGATGCAGTGGATGATGCTGCAACAAGAGCAACCGGAAGACTTTGTAATTGCTACTGGTGAGCAGTACTCGGTGCGCGAGTTTATTCAATGGTCTGCTAGTGAGCTTGGAGTATCCTTAGAATTTCAGGGTAGCGGTGTGAACGAAACCGCGGTTGTGACGCAAGTGGATGGAGATAACGCACCTTTTATTAGTGTCGGAGATGTGGTTGTTCGGGTTGATCCACGTTATTTTCGCCCTGCCGAAGTAGAAACACTATTGGGCGATCCGGAAAAGGCGCGTAACAAAATTGGTTGGGTTCCGGAAATTACAGTTAAAGATATGTGCGCAGAAATGGTGTCAGTAGATTTGAAAACAGCTAAGCGCCATGCGTTGCTGAAAGAGCACGGACATCATGACCCTGTTTCAATTGAAAACTGAGTCTGAGTTATGAGTATTGATAGCAAGATATTTGTTGCTGGCCATTTAGGCATGGTAGGTTCAGCTATTCTTCGAAAGCTTAGAGCTGATGGTTATAAAAATATCGTAACTGCGAGCCGAAAAGAACTGGATCTGCTTGATCAACGGCAGGTTCAGGCGTTCTTTTCCGAATCAGGCATAGAGATGGTTTATCTGGCAGCTGCTAAAGTGGGAGGAATACACTCTAATAACACTTATCCGGCAAGCTTCATCTATGAGAATCTCCAGATACAAACCAATGTCATACACGCGGCGCACATCAACGATATTCAAAAGCTCCTGTTTTTAGGATCGAGTTGCATATACCCGAAGCAAGCACCGCAGCCTATGACTGAGGATGCTCTGCTTTCCGGTCAGTTAGAACCGACAAATGAGCCATACGCCATTGCAAAAATTGCTGGTATAAAAATGTGCGAAAGTTATAACAGACAATATAGTCGTGACTATCGCAGTGCTATGCCAACAAACCTGTATGGCCCGAACGACAATTTTCATCCTGAGAATAGTCATGTGTTACCAGCATTGTTGCGGAGGTTTCACGAAGCTACTCGGGATGCCGCAAAAACTGTTGAGATTTGGGGTACTGGAGAACCCAGAAGAGAGTTTTTGCATGTTGATGATATGGCGGCTGCAAGTGTACACATTGCCGAATGCCCGACGCAGGAATACAACCAAAATCGCAACAAGATGTGTAGCCATATAAATGTAGGTACAGGGATTGACTGCAGTATCCGAGAGTTAGCTGAAATAATATCGGATGTAACAAATTATAAGGGAGATATCCAATTTGACACTAGTCGACCAGATGGAGCGCAAAGAAAGTTGCTGGATGTTGATAATCTGGAAAAACTGGGCTGGACAGCGGGTATAGACCTTAGAAAAGGGATAGAGACAACATATAATTGGTATGTGGAAAACCTTAGTGACGCGCGAAATCGATGATCGCTAAGG
>CAZQKJ010000746.1:0-1761 GCA_964593315.1 uncultured Granulosicoccaceae bacterium | reverse complement strand
CAAATACGGTGGGGAAATTTGATGCTTTTCGCTCAAGTGAGTGAGGTGATAAACAACAGTTCCCGCTCAATTCGAGGGGCTTCGCTGAATGTAAGATTCAACCAATCCCACGCCACCAATCTATGCACTGCAACTGACAAATATTTTGGTATCAATAAAGAGCTTTGTCTTTATTGCCGGATGTGGTTGTGATGTGCTTTTACTCTACCGATCATTGCTGCAGGAGGGTTTTAAAAATCAGCGGGAATATGATCTCGTGGGATAACATTAGTGCAAAACTGAGATGTATCTTAAGTTTCTGAGAGGCTGAGTTAAATTTCTTATGGAGAACAAAGAAAATAAGTATTTATTACCTACTTCGTCTCAGCCTCCAAAAAGATATTCAAAAAGGTATTTGACAAACATCAATCGGTGCCGATAGGATATCTTCCAAGCACACCCCGTTTTCAAGCTGCCACGACGGGGCGCAGATACATCTGCGAGGTAGCATCATGGTAAGTGAGCGCAGTGTTTGAATCACAGCGCATCTAAGTAGGGTGAAATTTGGACTGCTGCAAATGCAGACCTACATCCTGTCTTGAAATAAGCAAGGCTATCTGCGCAACAACGCGTAATGAGCCCTCTAAATTATTTCTTATGACTTCCGACTATCCCGGATTATCTGGTGATGCTCGGTTACCTTGGAGCTACCATGCGCGACCTAAACTACCATCTTAATCAAATGTGTCGTAATAACCGAGACGGTTCTTTCGGCACCCAGGCTGACAGAAGAAAGACATTGAATCTCATTGCTAATGAGCTTCATAGTCTGGGATATAAACGTATTTACCACCCAAGAAACTTCAAGCCAAAGCACGTCAATGCACTGCTTAAGAAATGGAGTGATCCTGAATCGCCTTTAAGCGCTGGAACAATAAAAAACCGAATGGCCACGTGGCGTTGGGTGAGCGAAAAGACTGGAAATAGATTCATTCATCCATCGAATGAAAAGTATGGAATTGAACGACGAGATCTTATTGGGGACGATAGGGCGTTGGAGTTTAAAGATGAAGTTCTTGCCAAAATAAAGGACGATCTAGTGCGGTATTCCGCCAAGTTGCAAAGAGAATTTGGATTGCGGCGTGAGGAGGCAATTAAGTTTTCGGTTCATTACGCGGACAAGGGCGATCACATAATCTTGAAGTCTGGCTGGGCGAAGGGTGGTCGTAAAAGAAAAATCCCGATCACTACATCAGCACAATTGGAATTAATATCAGAATTAAAGAACGGTCCCTATGGAAAGACTTCACTCATTCCATGTGACAAAAAATACATCCAGCAGAGACACAGATTTGATAGGTGTATGGCTGCTGTTGGTTATGGTCAATCTCGTGGTGCTAGACACCGGTATGCGCAAATACGGTACAAAGCTATAACCAGTGAAATTATGTCTCGATCCGTTGGTATCGAAGTGGTCGGACTCGACTGTTATTACCGAGACGGACTTAAGGCGCGGGATTTGCCCACTGAGTTGAAGAAGGTAGATCGTGAGGCGCGCCAGCTTCTTAGTCGAGAATTAGGCCACAATCGAATACAGAGCTGTTCTGTGTATCTGGGAGGGTAGGTCAATGTTCCAATCAGACCCTTTCTCAATGATTGATATGAACACAGTAACTCTGCAGTTAAGGAAGGAGAGATCTACTATTTGGAAGCATGTAAGGCAAGGTAAATTTCCGCCACCAATCGCTGGTGGTACTGCTCGAGCATGTTGGTTGCAAATAC
>CAZQKJ010000745.1:0-1765 GCA_964593315.1 uncultured Granulosicoccaceae bacterium | reverse complement strand
AAATAATGAACCCATTTAGATTTTTAAAAAATTTATTCGTCGATTTTTTGATATGGTCAACAGGCACTTACATTGGTTCCCCAAAAGATAAACCTTTTCCAAGAAAAGATGATTGACCCTATCCGTACATATAACTCCACAGCTTTTGAAAAGGCAAAATCTTTAATAAACCAAGACAGTTTAGTAAAGATTTTATCGGCATTAGTGGATGTGGCATCGCCTACTGGCGAGGAAGCACCATTGGCAAAACGTATTGTTCAAATTTTGAATGAATACGAATTATTAGGGGAAGAACAAGTGATTGATAAACAGCAGTCCAACGCCATAGGAAAAATCAAAGGTAGAGAATCAACTAGTGCTCAAAGTTTACTGCTTTATGCGCCAATTGATACCGTTACCTCCGCTGACCCTAAAGAAGATTTACCTTGGGTAGGTGCTGAAATGAAACCCGAAATGTGGGCAAAAAGTAGTACCGACGGCACTTATGTGTACGGTCTCGGTGCGCACAATCCAAAAGGACATGCTGCCTGTATTATAGAAGCAGCACGGGTTTTGAAAGCAGCGAAGATTCCTATTCAAGGAGATTTATTGTTAGGTTTTGGGGCAGGTGGGATGCCAACTAATGCAAGAGTGGGTACCAGATCAGATTCAGGTCATGGTGCAGGATGTGATCAGATGATGCAAAGAAATCCAAAACCAGATAGTGCCATTATTGCTAAATCAGGCTGGTCTATTTCCTATGAAGAAGTAGGCCTGATTTGGTTTGAAGTGGAGGTGAAAGGTATCCATAATTATTCAGGGGCAAGGCACTTAATGCCTTATTCAAATCCAATTACCGACGCAGGTAAGCTGATTGAAAAAATCGACCAATGGCTTTTAGAATGGCCAGAGCAACATCGTTCTGGTTTGGTTGCTCCACAAGGTGTCGTTTCCTTTATAGAGTCAGGCTGGGAACGGATGCCCTCCTTTACACCTGCTGTTTGTCGGTTTAGAATTGACTTACGAATTAGTCCAAGAACGTCCCCCGATGAGGCAGAAGCTGCTTTTGCAAAAGCTTTACAAACCTTTAGTGAGGAATTGGAAATAAAAACCAGTTATAAAAGATTGGTCGCTATTCCAGGGCAAACGACTCCTGAAAATGCGTTTATTATACAACAGTCGATAAAGTCATGGGAAGCGGTGACCCACAAAACGCATCGGTTTAGTAAAGGCATGTCTGGTGCGACGGATGCGAATATTTTGCGAGGACATGGCGTACCTACCGCAAGAGTTGGATTGCAAAAAGCGAAGATTCCAAACATTGATTTTCAATTAGGAATGAACGCTGTAGCAATTAAAGATTTATATGAACTAACGGAATTATTAATACACATTGCAATTTCATTTTGTAACAAAAACTAATTAAAATAATGGCTAAAGTAGTATTAGGTGTTGGCGCTTCACATACCACATTGATGAATACAAAGTGGGATATAGTGGATCACCTTCAAAGGGCTCACGATTATAAAAATGCGCTCATCAAAACTCAGGAGATGGTCAAAGAGGCGAAACCTGACTTGGCGATCATCTTAGGTTCTAATCACTTCAGAGGATACTGGTTAGACATGATGCCTACTTTTTGTATCAGTGTAGGAGAAATTGATTGTGCAGGTGAACATGGAACTCCTAAAGGACTCCAACTCACTAACCAGCCATTGGCGATTGAGATTTGCAACAGTCTCATGGATCAGAATTTTGACATGACTTTCTCTACTAAGCTTGGTGT
>CAZQKJ010000744.1:0-1778 GCA_964593315.1 uncultured Granulosicoccaceae bacterium | reverse complement strand
GTGTTGCAATGACCAAAGATGAATTACAAGAAATTGCAGATCTTGCCATCAAGCATGACCTTTGGGTTATCTCCGATGAAGTTTATACCGACATCGTCTTTGATGATTCGCATCACTCAATAGCGGCACTACCAGGCATGGCCGAACGCACGGTTACTGTTAACGGTTTATCTAAATCACATGCCATGACCGGATGGCGAGTCGGCTGGACTGTCGCACCAAAGCAGTTAGCAGAGCACTATGAAAATCTCACACTCTGTATGCTCTATGGCATCCCGGGCTTTATACAGACAGCAGCGCTGCACGCGCTGACAAAAGAACGCGAAGCAAGTCTTGCGATGCGTGATATCTATCGTCTAAGACGCGATCTGGTTTGCGACGAGCTAGCCTATGCAAAAAAACTCAAGATCCTGAAACCACAAGCTGCTATGTATGTCATGGCTGACGTTCGCGGCTACGGATTTTCAAGTGCCGGGTTTTGCCGCAAACTTTATGATGCAACCGGCGTATCTGTACTTGATGCCGGAGCATTTGGCCCAAGTGCCGAAGGCTGGGTTCGCATATCGTATACATTGGGTGAAGAGACTTTAAAAACCGGCTGCAGACGAATTGTCGAGTTTCTGGAGACACTCTAAACAGCGGGGCTAGTATAAAAGTGGAAGTTAGTATATCTGGCCCTGCAATTGTTGTGAGCGATTCACGCCCTCCTGCAGTCCGTGGCGAGAATAAACAGCACTTGCCTTCTGCAAGGCAGACACAGCGCGATCCATACTGAAGTTAGATCGATAGAGCTCCACTAACACATCGGGCTGTCTACGATAGCGTGCACGACGAGACACATTAGCAATAGACTCCTCGGCCTGTTGCCTGAACCGCCAGGCTTGCAATGCGTCTCCGCGTGACAACAGCTGGTTATAAAGCTGACCATAGTCCTGCGCTGCACCAATTGCCTTCACACTTGCTTCATATTCGCGATAATGTGCATTCAGTTGCCGGCCCACCTCATCTGCATCTGGCCCGGAAAGCCCGTCACTCTTTAATTGCTCAAGCAAGCGATTTGCATGATGCGTGTTACCGGATGCAGCATGCAGCTTTATCGCTTCAATACCTGCACTGTGCGCCTGCAAAGTGTCGAACTCCCGACTATAGCCCTTGTACAAGGTTTCATAGGCACTTGCTGCAGCACCAAACCGGTCCAGCGATAGACTAGTTGCAACGATATCTTTCAACTGATCTTCTGCCTCCCGAAACCTGCCCTCGGAAATCTTCCAACGCGATATCAGTAACTGATCGTACGAATCTGATGCACGTCGCGCTCTTTGTCTGGCATAAAGATGAAGCCGGCCATACTGAACATGGATACCAGCAACCTGCAGCTCATCGCCCAACTCATCATAGAGCTCCAACGCTTCTGACAGGTACACATCAGCCATACCCAGATCACCTTCCAGTAGCGCAAGCTCCCCTAACTCTCCGAGGTGAAAGGCCAGAGCTGACTGATCGGCATCTTCCACCGCCACTAAAGCACGGTCAAGCAAAACGCTCTTTGCACGCTGAAACTCACCGCTGGCACTCAGAGATTCAATCGCTGGCGACAGATCCGGTTTGGTGGCAGAAATAACGTCATCTATCTGAACCGCCAACGGTACTGGCATTGATACCGCAGCGGGTGCAGGTGCTAAGTCTGGCTCGGGCCTGGAGATAACAAAGTGGTGGGTGCAAATGATCGCGACGATAGTACCCAGTACTACGCCAAAAGATTTAGCCTTCTTTCTTAT
>CAZQKJ010000743.1:0-1779 GCA_964593315.1 uncultured Granulosicoccaceae bacterium | reverse complement strand
CGCTTGATCCTGATCGATCCGAAGATGCTTGAATTGAATGTCTATGAGGGTATTCCGCATCTGTTAGCGCCGGTGGTCACTGACATGAAAGAGGCGGCCAATGCGCTTCGATGGTGTGTCGGTGAAATGGAGCGCCGCTACCGTTTGATGGCAGCGTTGGGTGTGCGAAATATCACCGGTTACAACAAAAAAGTATTAGCGGCACGCGAAGCGGGTACGCCGATACTTGATCCGTTGTACAAACCTGAAGAAGCGTTCGATCCCTCACTGGGTGCGCCACAACTGGATACACTACCTTTTATTGTCGTGGTGATAGACGAGTTTGCAGACATGATGATGGTAGTTGGCAAAAAAGTTGAAGAACTTATTGCCCGTATTGCTCAAAAAGCGCGTGCCGCCGGTATACATCTGGTGCTTGCAACTCAGCGTCCATCTGTGGATGTGATCACCGGTCTTATTAAAGCCAACATACCTTCAAGAATGGCGTTTCAGGTGTCATCAAGAATAGACTCTCGAACCATTCTTGATCAGGGTGGTGCCGAGGCGCTGCTCGGGCATGGTGATATGCTGTATCTGCCCCCGGGTACAGCTCAGCCCGAACGTGTACACGGTGCGTTCGTGGATGATCACGAGGTACACAGTGTGGTGGATTGGATCAAGCAATCGGGTACCGCGGTGTACGTTGATGACATACTCACTGAAACCACTCTGCCTCTGCCGGGTATGGCCAGTGATGCGGATGATGAGGGCGAGCGCGATGCACTTTACGATCAGGCAGTTGCGATTGTTACTGAGACTCGTAAGGCGTCCATATCTTATGTCCAGCGTCGTCTGAAGATCGGTTACAACCGTGCGGCGAGAATCGTTGAAGACATGGAGGCAGCCGGGGTGGTTAGTGCGGTGCAGCATAACGGTACGCGGGAAGTGATTGCTCCGCCACCGGTATGATGGTCAAAGAAAATCAGATTATTAGCCGGATAAACTGCAGATTAATTGGCTGGAAAAAAATTATGAACCTAAAAAAACTGATTGTTGTTTCTTTTATTAGTGCAGCGCCTGCAGTGGTATCAGCACAAACCGCGTTGCTTGAGTTCAGTTCTTCTATGCGGTCCTTCACAGCCAACTTTAACCAGACGGTTTATGACAGTGATTCTGTGGCGCTGCAAGAGTCAGTCGGCAGTGTTGAAATGCTACGACCGGGTAAGTTTCGCTGGACCTACACGCAGCCCAATACGCAGTTAATTGTGGCCGATGGTCTGACGCTGTGGGTGTATGACGAGGATATAAAACAGGTCACCATGCAGCCGCAGGCCACCACACTGGGTAGTGCACCGATTGGTCTGCTCAGTGGAGAGATGTCTATTGAAGCCGAGTTTACTATCAAAGAGCTGGGGGTAGAAAACGGCCTGGAGTGGTTTGAGCTGCTGCCGCTTGAGCAGGATACGGATTTCAATACCGTCTATATTGCACTGGATGATAACGGCTTGCACGCGATGGAATTGCGTGACAACTTTGATCAGGCCACCCAAATCAAGTTCACCAACTTTGAGAAAAATATCGATATCGATGCTCAGCGATTTAGCTTCACACCGCCTGAAGGTGCTGATGTTGTCGGTGAGAGTGGTGTTGCCGAGCCTGACGAATCTACAGCAGTAGACTCCTCCGATCCGGATGAATTGCCGATCGCTGAAACCGAGGAGCTTCCTGAGTCCACAACGGTGATTGACGGCAGTCAACTGCAGATTCAGGAGGTCAAACCCTAGTATTTTTGACTGGTGG
>CAZQKJ010000742.1:0-1781 GCA_964593315.1 uncultured Granulosicoccaceae bacterium | reverse complement strand
ACCTCGACACGATACTGGCCGCAAGAGAGTCTTCTCGCGCGACATGGGAAAATCGGGAACTTCGTTTTGAAAACGGGCTGGGCCGCCCCGATGACGAAGCTCAGGCACGCGCTCAATACTTCAACTTTAATTCTCAGGCAAAAAACGCATTGGCCGGAACGCTCAACGGGCAACCGGGGGTGCTGAGTGCTGAACGAAACCTTCGACGCCTGTTGGGGATCAGCACCGCCGAGCGACGACTGATTCGCCCCACGACCGATCCTGTGATGGCCCCCGTTTCCTATGACTGGACACAATCCCAACAGGCTGCTTTGGAGAATCGAATTGAACTGAATCGACAGAAATGGACGATTCGTCGACGAGAACTTGAACTTCTGGCGGCAAGGCAGCTGAACAAATGGCAGTTTGATTTTACTGGCCAGTACGGATTCCGCGGCTTTGGCGACAATCTGTTTGGCTCACGCGACCAAGACAACGGCAGCGCTTTTTCTGAACTGATTGAAGGTAACTTGGATGAGTGGCAGCTGGGTGTTGAGTTGGGTGGTGCGATTGGAAAACGCGCTGGGCACGTCGCAATTCGAAATGCAGAACTCAATCTAGTACGCGAACGGGTGATCCTCAAGGAACAGCAACGGCAAATTATTCACGACCTAAGTGCGGCGTGGACGGAGGTTGACCGTGCTTTGGAAAACATGAAAACGACTTTCAATTCCCGAGTCGCCGCTTTCGACGAACTGGAACCAAAACGCAAACGCGTGGAGGAAGGACAAGACCAAGTCTTCTTCTTGCTGGACGCTCAGCAACGCACAGCGACGGCCGAAAGCGCTGTCCATCGCGCGGTGGCGGACTACAACCAAGCAATTTCCAATTTCGCTTTCACATCTGGCGGCATGTTGTCACGGTTTAACATCAGACTGACCGAAGGACCTTGGAACCAAGCGGCTCAGGAGAATGCGGTTCGCAAGGCGGGTTACTGGCAGCACCAGTCGAGGCCGACAGCCGGCAACGATCTTCCACTGGTCAGCAGTGGACCGGCTGTGCAGTAGGCCAACACCTTTCTTTAATCGGTAAGATTCAGGAAAAGCGCACTAACCCGACGCGTGAGCGAGGCGCGCGCCTCGCTCACGCGTCGGGTTAGTAAAAGCAAAATTGCGTTATTTCGCGGAGCGAAAGACGACTATCTTTTACTCTACTGACACTTCTACGATCACGGGGAAATGGTCGCTGCCGGCCGATTGGCCTACAGTTCTGTTGTGGACTTGGACTTGCGGCGACACGAATGCGTGATCAATCGGAATACCGAGGTAAATTCGGTTGGCGTGCCATGTTCCGTCGTAGCCGAATCCTTGTCGACTGTCCCGGTATCCCGTCCGGTTTAATAGATCGGTTAAGAACGGCGACCACGGGACGCAATTGAAATCACCAACCAAAACCGTTGGCACAGAATCAGTAGATAGGTGTCGCCCAATCGCGCCTAATTGGAGATTTCGAATTTCAAGACGGTTGGGATCTCTCGGCGACAAAAGGTGAACGCCAGCAATTCGCACTTCGTGATCTTTAACCTTAACCGTTGCGGCAACCAAGGGGCTGTCGAGACGCGAGTTGGCCGTTGGTAAAACGGTTTTCCTAACGATCGGAAACTTACTGAAAATTGCGATGCCGAACCCATGCCAGCGCGGCTCTTCGAGGCGATGAGGATAAATCGAGTGAATGCGTTCAAGGGCCGCATGCCAAAGGTTGGCGTACTCCACCACCATCAACACATCTGGATCGTGTCGGCT
>CAZQKJ010000741.1:0-1781 GCA_964593315.1 uncultured Granulosicoccaceae bacterium | reverse complement strand
TCTTTGAAGATCGCTTTGCCATCAACCAGTTCGTATTGCTTGCCCTCAGCTCCGAAGTTGGCCATACGACGGCCTTTTTCGGTGAACCAGAAATCAAAATACTTGATGGTTTCAACAGGATGTTTGTTGGTGCCCCCTATGGCCCAGCCGTCTGGCTTGATCGGGATGCGGCGGTGCTCTTCTATGCGCTTACCGGTTATAGAGGCCGGTGGTGCCATGGCTTTGAATTCAAAACCGTCTATGTCGTCAGATAATCGATTGTAACCGGACGTTGATGCAAACCAGTCATGAGTTGAACCGCCAAGGTTCTCAGACAACAAAAACTCTCTTGACGAGCTGCCGCGAGTGAAAATTTCTGCGTCAATCAGACCTTCTTCATACCAGCGGGCGATGTTCTTTATACCTTCGCGGTAACCTTCACCGGCATAACCGTGCTTAACTTCTCCGTCTTCAACCAGGAAGTCGTGATAGGTATCGGAGCCTGATGAGCGACCATCCCATAGAGTGACAAGTCGCAGTACCTCTGGCCACTGGCGAGCAAAGAAAGGGACTTCATCTGCTTCACCGTTGCCATTTGGATCCTGGGTTTTAAAGGCACGCAGTACATTCTCGTAGTCTTCTACCGTTTCTGGCATATCGAGGCCTAACTTGTTCAGCCAGTCAGTGCGGACCCAGTAGGCGCGACCGTACTTGCCATCTGGCAGGTAGGGAATGTAGTACATGTTGCCATCAGCGGCTTTCAATGCCGATGCGACTTCAGGCTTCTCTTCAAAGAATGCCTTAAGGTTGGGTGCATGCTCATCGATTAAATCGTTTAACGGCAAAAATGCACCTTCAGGGCCGTATTGATTGACAAAGTCTTTGATACGGCTGGAACCGACAATGTCAGGAATTTTACCGGACGCAAGCATCAAATTGAGTGCTTCGGTTTTACCGGTGTTTTCACTGTCCGTACGCAGGTTAGCACCAACAGTGACATCTTTAAGATGAATATTGGTTAGCTTTCTCGCTTCTACTTCTACAGGCCAGTCCTCTTTGTAGACAGGATAGCGTTTGTGGTTCATCTGGATGCTGAGTTCCAGAGGTTTGTCGGAAATTTTGTACTGATCATCGTCAGCAGAAGCTACCGAAGTAACGGCTGCTGAAGTCAGCACTGAACTGGCAAACATCGCCAGCGTAAGTGAACGGATTTTCATTGGTTTACTCTCCTCGTTGTTGCAGTAAAAAATTTCGAAAAAAGTCACTCTTTGACTCCACCAAGCAGTATACCTTTCTCGAAGTATTTTTGAATGAATGGGTAGACAATAAGAACCGGGATAATCGAGCAAACTATAATTGCCGCGGTGACGGATTCCGGCCCGTATGGTTGAGATGACAGGGTTGCAGTGAATTCCTGGTCATCTGATAAGAATGCGATGGTATGGCGCAAGAAAACCTGCAGCGGTATTTTTTCCTCACTTTGCAGCAATATCATGGCCCAGAAGAAGCCGTTCCAGCGAGCAACGATGCAGAATAAAGTAATAGTTGCAATGGCCGGTTTTGATAAGGGTATGAATACCTTCCATAGAATTTGGAAGTCATTTGCACCATCCATGCGTGCGGCCTCTTCGAAACTCTGGGGCAGAGACTCAAAAAAGTTACGCAGCAATATAATGTTAAACGCATTGACTGCAAAGGCGATAATAATCCCGAAGTAGCTATCCAGCAAATTGAGATCGCGCATGTTCAGGAAGAACGGAATCAACCCGGCATTAAACCATAAGGTAAATGCAACAAACAGA
>CAZQKJ010000740.1:0-1801 GCA_964593315.1 uncultured Granulosicoccaceae bacterium | reverse complement strand
CTGTTTTAGGATGGGCACTAATTAGCCTACATCTGCGCCTTCCTGCTGTGCAAAAAATGAAGTGGCTTTAGGAACAGCAGGCAGCTCCATTTCATACGGTGTGCACCGAACCCGACCAGACGCTTCGCCGCGCACCAGTTCATGAGTAAATTGACTCGGCAGGTGGTTTGGACTTAACTCAATCGCGTCTTCACTATAGTAGGTTGTTATGTAGAGTGTGCGTGCACTATCAGACAAATTCGGTGCTGAACCATGCAACAGGTTCACGTGCATTAAACACACAGATCCTGCCGGACCCGTGCATTTAACCACATCTTCTTTTTGCGGCTCGATAATGCTGTCATCTACCGAGCCGGTAAACACACCGTCTTTCCAGTGAGAATACAGTGGTCCTTTATGCGTGCCTGGCAGTACTTCAAGCGGGCCGTTATCAAGAGTGACTTCGTCTACAAACAACAGGCAGGTAATCATGTCGTGGTGTGTCATTGGCTGAAACAGGAAGTCCTGATGCCATTTAACAGCGGTTGCAGTACCAGGGAGTTTGGAATTAACTTTGCCATGATGAAAACGCACGGCAGGACCAATCAACTCGGCGCAGTAGTCAACCGTATGCGCTCTGCGCATCGCATTGACGTAAACCTCTGAGACTTCTTCAGGTGACTGCACACGACGCAGACCGGGGTTCTCGGCAGTGTGGCCCGGCTGCAGATCAAAGCGCGGCCTGCCGTCCAGTGTTTCGCCAAAGTCTTCACTGTGTTGGCGGCTTTCATCTACCCAGCCGGCAAACACCGATTTAAGATCCTGTAAATTTTCGGGATCGACAGCGTTTTCCACCACCAGTACACCATCTCGCCAAAACTGGTCTTTCTGATCCTGAGTAAGTTTGTTCATCACGAGTACCTTGTTGCATCATCTCGTATATACCAGCAAAAATTCATTCAGATCAAGCAATTCGTGAGGTGCCTGTACATTACGACGCTGCTTGTTCTAAATTTGGCGCGTTGAGGTTACCGCCATGATGAATCTGGAATAGACTCTACACATGCACAAAAACAACGCACCGCAACGCGGTTTTACAGACCAGGAATTCGCCACCCGTACAAAGCACGCACAGGCGAGAATGGCAGAACAGAATCTGGCCGGCATTCTGTTAATGTCCGAGCCTGATGTACGTTACTTTACCGGCTTTAATACCTTGTTTTGGCAAAGCCCGACACGACCCTGGTTTGTGTTTGTACCCGTTGAAGGTAAGCCAATAGCGGTTATACCCGATATAGGCGCAGAATTAATGCGTCAAAGCTGGCTTGATGATGTCAGAACCTGGAGTGCACCATCACCGGATGACGATGGAATCACTCTGCTTACAGACTTGTTACAGCCACTTGCGAACAGTGGCCAGCGTATGGGTGTGATGAAGGGCCACGAGACCCTGTTGCGAATGCCACTGGGTGATTGGGAGCGTTTAATTAAAGCGCTACCCGGACTAAAGATTGAAGACGCTACCGGTATTGTGCAAGGACTACGAATGGTTAAGTCATCTGCAGAAATTGAAAAGCTCGCACACATCTGCGCTATTGGATCAGCAGCTTTTGCCGCAGTACCTGAGTTTGCAGTTGTTGGCAAGCCGCTTGAAGAAGTGTTTCGTGAGTTCCGACGCACGGCCATTGGTTGCGGTGCAGATGACTCACCCTATGTTGTCGGTGCTGCAGATCAGGGCGGCTACGCTGATGTCATCTCGCCGCCGTCGCGAAAACCACTGCAAACAGGCGATGTGTTAATGATGGACACAGGTTGCACATGG
>CAZQKJ010000739.1:0-1804 GCA_964593315.1 uncultured Granulosicoccaceae bacterium | reverse complement strand
TGCGTTGCCTTAGAAAACAACTCATCAATTTCAGACTCAGTAATCGTCAGTGGTGGACTCATAATCATTGCATCGTCAACTGCACGCATCACCAGACCGTTGTTCTGACAATGATCTCTGCACCGGTACCCGGTTACATCGGTTTTATCAAAAGCTTTACGTGATTTGTCCGGCACTAGCTGCATGGCCCCTAGTAGTCCCACTCCGCGCACTTGCCCGATATTTGGGTGACTTGAAAGCTCCGACAATTTGTTCTGAAAATAAGGTGCTGTCACTGACCCTACTCTCTCTACTATACGCTCTGTTTGCATGATGCTCAGGTTGGCGAGCGCTGCCGCGGCACAGGCAGGATGCCCTGAGTAGGTATAGCCATGGTTAAACTCACCGCCTTGCATGAGCCCGTCTGCTACCCGGTCGCTAACAACCACCCCTCCTATTGGCAAATAGCCCGATGATAATCCTTTTGCAATTGCCATCAGATCCGGTTTGATATCAAAGGTTTCGCTACCAAACCAGTTACCCGTACGGCCAAAACCGCAGATCACTTCATCGGCAACCAACAGAATGTTGTGCGTTTTACAAATCTCTTGAATCTTTGGCCAGTAGCTAGAGGGTGGGACAATAACACCACCAGCGCCCTGTACAGGTTCAGCGATAAAAGCCGCAACTTTATCAGCACCGAGTTGTAGTATTTTTTCTTCCAGCGCGAGTGCCGCCTGCTCGCCGAACTCTTCTTCAGTTAATCCATCGCCATGCAAAAACCAATGCGGCTGCATGATATGTTCAATGTCTGGAATCGGTAGTCCGCCCTGTTTATGCATTGGCTTCATACCACCGAGACTGGCGCCAGCCATGGTGCTGCCGTGGTAGGCATTTTCACGACTGATCACAATCTTTTTTTGCGGCGAACCAATGGATGCCCAATAGTGGCGAACCATTCTTAAAACCGTGTCATTGGCTTCGGAACCCGAGCTACAAAAAAATACCCGATTCAATCCCTCAGGGGTGAGCTCTGCTAATTTTGCACTTAGCTCCACAACCGGTGGATGAGTGGTCTGAAAAAAAGTGTTGTAGTACGGAAGCTGCTGCATTTGCGCGGCAACTGCATCGGCAATTTCCTGCCTGCCGTAGCCAACATTGACACACCAAAGACCCGCCATGCCATCAAGGTATTGGTTGCCATCCGCATCCCACAGGTAGACTCCCTGCGCTTTGGTTATGACTCTTGCACCCTTCTTTGCCAGAGCAGAAGCATCAGTAAACGGATGCAGGTGGTGCAGAGAGTCGAGCTCTTGCAGGTGAGCGCTGGCGTTATGCAGGTTGTCCATTCTTTGACCCCGGTGTGGAAGGCGACCCACCAGAATGCCCGATGGAACATCAGCGTGATTCTAAAGCAGCGACTGGCGAATGCATACCTTCTGGCGCCACATCGGCAACGCCCCTGAGACGCATAAGTGTCAACGCTATATCGTCAGTCAGTGCAGCATAGGCATCACTATAGGCGGCCACCAAAGCGGAATAACCGATACCTGCCACCTGGTGCCGGTATTCGGTGATTTGAGTTTCGAGTAGCTGATAAGGCTTTTCCCCGGTTAACACCTGCCACCTTACCTGCAGATAAATTTGGTCGCCCGGCGTTCCAGTCATCTGCAACACATCAAGGCGTACTGTGTTGTCGATTTGAGTCCGAAGCCACGGATAAGCATACAGCTTGTTCACTCCGAGCCGGCCTGCCAAATTTGTGATTACCACCCGCGATATATTTTCTCGCAGCGGTTCACTCCAGCGATGGTACTCCGCTACT
>CAZQKJ010000738.1:0-1806 GCA_964593315.1 uncultured Granulosicoccaceae bacterium | reverse complement strand
GGTCAAGGGCGGCAAGCTGTTGGCGAAAGACCGCGTTTTCTGGGTCTCGAACCGATGGATTTCTATCGTCGAGTGGGTCGTTGACGTTGCAACCATTTGCGGTGCCCGTGAAGTCCGAGCTGACGCCGCCAGGGGCGATCGGGTTTGCTGGTGCCCCGCAGAAGTGGCCACCGACGTAAATCGCAACGTCGCTGACCGCAAGACTGAACACGCTCGAGTACATACGTGCAGACCAATCGAAGTTGACCGTGCCGTTACCTGCGGTTGGGTAGCGGAGAACCGAGTCACAGTTCGGCGGGTTATCGGCACCCTGTCCGGCAATGACGAGGAAACTGCCATCGGGAGAAATTTCGAGATCACGCAAACTGTCTAGGCAGTCTCGCCTTCCAGCCTGAGCGGACCATGGAATGTTCCAGCCGCTGAGCTGCGGGTTGTTGCCTGCATCGTTGACGGTGAACTTTGCGACCGCTTCGCGGGTTTGACCATCAACGGACCGACCGAAGTACAACACGAAGAAGCTCCGACCATCTGGAGTTGCCTCAATCGAACGTCCGAGCTGAATCCCGTCTTCCAAGTTTCCAAGTACAGGAGTGAAGCTTTGGTCGACAGAGCCGGTGACACGGTCAACTTTTCCAAGACCGGTGACCGGTACGCCGGAGAGATCGAAGAAGTTGCCGGTGAGGTAGACGGAGTCTCCGAGTTCGACAATTCCATGGACCTGAGCTGAAGCTCGAGGGGTGAAGTCCGAATCGAGGTTTCCGCGAGCATCGAGTTTGGCAATACGGATCGGGAACGAGTCGTCCCACCGTGTGAACGTGCCGCCCACATAGAGCCCGGTACCGTCAGCGGTAGGTTCGAGCGTCCGGACAAGTCCGCTTACCTCGGGAAGGAAGTTCAAGTCGACCTGACCGGTGTTCACGTCGTAAGCGAAGATGTTCGACTGGTTGAGAATGTCACCGTCGACGGTGCGCACCTGGTCGAATTCGCCAGCGACGAAGACTCGGTTGCCAACCTGCGCGTGGCTGAGCACTCGTCCATCGAGAACTACCGGCAGGTCGCGTCGAGCAAGCTCGGGGACGACGACGCCTTGGTTTATGCCGGTCGCACTCGCCGTTGTCGCAAGATTGGACAACACGAAAAGGAATCCAAGAACCGCTGCGATGACAATGACGCTGAGCGCATGTCGAGATCGGAGGAGTTGTTTCATGGGTGGGCCTTCCACAGCTATTCAGCCGCATAGTCGTGTTGGGGAACGTTAGGGTGCCCCAACCCCACCGTACATCACTTAAACATGAGTATTTGGACTCATTAAACCACAGAGTGTGGCTACTTGGTTCATCGGGCGAGTGAGTTCGTGCGACCACCCAGCCCGCTAGTCTGGGCAGCTATGAGTTCAGCCTCGGATCAGCCATATCCAACCGTCAACAAACCTGATTTTCCAGCAATTGAGGCGCAAATTCTCGAGCGGTGGGCCGAGAACGACACCTTTCAAACGTCGATCGATGAACGCCCAGAAGATAGTGAGTATGTCTTCTACGACGGACCACCGTTCGCGAACGGCCTTCCTCACCACGGCCATCTCCTCACGGGGTACGTAAAGGATGTAGTTCCTCGCTATCAAACAATGCGTGGCAACAAAGTCGACCGTCGGTTCGGTTGGGACTGCCACGGCCTCCCGGCAGAAATGGAGACCGAGAAGCAGCTGGAAGTTTCTGGGCGGGTCGCGATTACCGAGTACGGCATCGAGAAGTTCAATGAGGCATGCCGTACCTCGGTCATGAAGTACACGAGCGAGTGGGAAAAGAC
>CAZQKJ010000737.1:0-1820 GCA_964593315.1 uncultured Granulosicoccaceae bacterium | reverse complement strand
TGCAACTCTTGCGGCCGTAATCATTGTTGCAGTCATAGGGTTATTTCATTTTGAGCCATTCCATCACGCCTGGAAGGTGAATCCACATGACGGCTTAGTTGCCTTAACAACCTTCCTGACTACATTATATTTCGCACCTCATTTGGAATGGGGCATTCTTATTGGGGTTGTACTGTCCGTAGTATTTTATCTATATCGCACCATGCGGCCACATTTTGCCGAAGTGTCTCTGAACGACGAAGGTGTCTATCGAGACGCGCATCTCAATGCATTAGAAACCAGTGAAACTGTCGCATTCTACCGTTATGACGGAGATCTATACTTTGCCAACGCAGGCTATTTGGAGCGTAAACTACTTAATGCTGTGGCTGACAAACCAAAACTTAAAGTCATTGTCCTAGATCTGGAAGCAGTAGATCAAATTGATGCAACAGGAGAGGAAATGCTTGGCCACATGTCTTCGCGCTTAGCTGAGGCAGGGATAGAATTCTATTTCTCTCGCGTCAAATTCAAAGTGACAGATGCACTTAAGCGATCAGGATTATATGACAGAATTGGTGCTGAGCATTTCTATGTTAAGCGCACCCGGGCAATCAAGGCAATTAAAGAAAAATACGGTAACTCTGTGGATGTAAGCCACTTGATCTATCATAAGCCGGTCGAAAAAACTGAAGACAACGATGATGAACAGAGTGGATCAGACGATAATAAATCGCCGTGATTGTTCTACCACCTGCTTAGCCATAATTCTTGCGTCTTGTCGTACACAATAAGCGTTGTGTTGCCCACCAAAATTAGTGATTAGATCGATGAGTATTGGGACGTTAGATGTTAGCCCTTCCCCTAAACCAGGACACGTTGTCAATGCCAAGGGTCTCATGAATAATGCAAACTAGACTCTGTACAAAAACCAATAACACTTAGCGCTATTGATCACTCTACTCAAAATTACTAACATCTACTCGGTAGGTGGCGGCTCCACCTTACCAACCCTACCTAGGCATCGTTCGGTAACGACAGCCCCACTTTTTTTCGTTGATCGAATTTCCTTATCTTGTAGCGCTTTGGCGATTCACAAAAAGTAAAACTGGTAGAATTCAAAATTAGTTTATTTAAATTTGATAGCTGAGAAAACAAACTAGACTCAGTCCAGGAGCGGCGAATGAAATATCGATATTTTATAATACCCATGCTCGCCGTTATATCCGGATGCGCATACCTTGCAACAACAGGCCTAAGTGAGCTTTATGGTGTTGCAAAACCACAAAATCGCATAGTGAGTTCACTCAAGAATGACCAGGTCGATTATTGGACACAGGTCAAACCCATCCTCGAAACACGTTGTATCAGTTGCCACGCCTGTTACGACGCTCCGTGTCAGTTAAAGCTGACCGCCATTGAAGGGATTGATCGTGGAGCGTCCAAATCAGATGTTTATAACCAAAAGCGATTAAAGGCCATCAGTCCCACTCGACTGTTTGAAGATGCGCACACCACGGCCGACTGGCGCAACAAAGGTTTCCATCCAGTGCTTAACGAATATGAAAATGAGCCTGAAGCAAATCAACAAGCCGGGGTTATGTATCAGTTGCTGGATCTTAAAGAACGCAATCCACTGCCTGGAAGTAAAATCCTATCTGAAGAAGATTTCGATTTTGACCTTGGTCGAGAGCACAATTGTTCCTCAGCTGATCAAGTGGCTGAGTATTCGCTTGAGCACCCTCAATGGGGAATGCCTTATGGCTTGCCTCAGCTGGACGATAATGAGCAAGAGATATTAAAGAACTGGTTGACACAGGGCGCTCAGCACACTGCAAGAA
>CAZQKJ010000736.1:0-1827 GCA_964593315.1 uncultured Granulosicoccaceae bacterium | reverse complement strand
GTCTAATAGAAGGCCCACTTGCTTTAGATATGCTTGATTCATATAGCCATCACCAGTTCCTTCGGCACGGTTATCTCATATTTCGGTATATAAACCCCATCTTGCACAATGGCACGCTTACCCGATCCCAAATCAACTTTAGTTACTTCGATATGGTTAAACCATTCATGGCTTGCCTTATCCGCCATATATAAGAACAGTCGTTTTACTTTCACGGATTTACAATGTTCTAGCAACTCCTGAACGACGGTGGGCCGTAAGTTGTTCAAGCCTTCCATCAATTCGAATGCCTCTAACAACTGCTGCGACTGTGGCGCTAAATACAGACACTCCATTATCGCTCTAGCAGGGTTGGATACCTTGACGGTAAAGCTCTTATGCTCGACATCTACCAAACCAAGATCGGCTGGTAAAAACGACGTCAATTTGCACTCTACGCTGACACCCCAATCTCGATTTTTGAACCAAAGAGGCAATTTATCTTTGCGAGACCCAAAAAGCTGCACCGACCTGGGAGCCAGTTCCAGATAGTGGGTCCTGCCATGAATTGCCAGTGCGGTTTTCGCCGCTGGGTGCACAGATAGGCCTTGTTGCATTTGCAAGGCATAGATACCACCGAGATAGTCCACCGGATCGTTATGTCGTATCAGAGCTCCGGTACCGATAGATTCAAACCACTGGCTTTTCTTGTAGCGTTTCTGTAAATCGAGGCTATAGCCCTGATCAATTAGCCATGCAGATAAAAGCACTATCCCTGATGGCTGGGTGTTCAGCAGGTTGTTTAATTTTGACTCTTTTTCGGTACTCATAGTACCAATATAGGCTATTTTCTAAACCAAACCAAGAACCATAGTTTATTTTTCACCTCAAATAGGTACTTTAAGTACCAATACGGTGATTTATTTAAACTACCCAGCTACTTCAAATCTCGCAACCGTAGACCGCTTTTGACCACCTGAAAATCTTAGCCAGCAATACTGCCAGGGTCATCTAAATACCTGTCAGAGGTTTTCTGGTGGGTGTGGCCATAAAAACCTTGTATCTGCTCTTTCGTGTAGCCCTCCTTTTTCATCAGCCTGCCACCGAGTGACCGAATTTCATGAAAAGGAGAACGTTGAAGCGGCTCAAGGTGATCAAACAGTTTTGTTTCGTTGCGTACCTTTTTGAAGGTTTTGAAACATTGAAAGGACAGGCGTCGTAAAAAGAGAAATTGAGGCACCCTCCTCGTTGTAATGTTATCGCCTACGGCAATATTCATAACAGAAGTTAGCTGTAAGAAGTAATTAGCCGTGACCAAACCTCGAAAACAACAGATCTCTGTTGATGCCACCCCTTTCTACCATTGCGTGACTCGCTGCGTGCGCCGCGCTTTCCTGTGTGGCAAAGATCAACAGACCGGGCGTTCATACGAACATCGGCGCCACATGATTGAGCATGAAATTCTACGCCTCTCCGGTATCTTCTTTATCGATGTGGCCGCTTTCTCAGTGATGTCCAACCACTATCACGTTCTGCTGCACATCAATACACACGAATGCACAAGCACCAATGCCATTGATATCGCAAGGAAATGGCATCAGCTATTCAAAGGCAATGGTTTATCCCTACGCTTTGTAAAGGGAGAGACTATTGAAACGTTTGAACAAGAAAGCCTCGATACCATTATTGATGCCTGGCGCTCCCGACTGCAAAGCATCAGCTGGTTCATGAAAGTGCTCAACGAAAAGATTGCCCGACAGGCCAACAAAGAAGATGATTGCACCGGCCACTTCTGGCAGGCGCGCTTTAAATCTCAGGCTCTGCTCGATGAACAAGCCGTACTCAGCT
>CAZQKJ010000735.1:0-1829 GCA_964593315.1 uncultured Granulosicoccaceae bacterium | reverse complement strand
TTTATCATCACTCACAGACCCAGTGAGCATGGTTGTCCTTTTTTTTTTTTAAAGCAGAGGCCGGCATAGAGGTTCTTTCCTGGCCTGGTGGGCTGGGAAATTTGTAAAAGAACAGGTTGCCGGTCGAACACCGGCGTGAACAAACAGGTAATCGCCAAACGATATTGACTTTTTCAGCTGTGAGTAGAACTGTTTGTGCTCAGCAGGGATATTTTTAGCTAACTCCGCACATACACGGATTGTCTCTTCGTGCGTGTGACTAAAGCCTTTCATATTAACACCATAGGATACGCTGCACTCTGTGCCGCCATAACCAAAAAACGAGTCGGCTAGTTTCAGAGGGTTGACCAGAAAGTTCTCAAGCTTTTCTTCATGATTACCTTTCAAGCAAATGACATGATCATCTTCTGATAACAGATCAATCAGAAACTGAGCGCATCCTGCAGAGTCTGGTCCTCGGTCTATGTAGTCTCCCAGAAATACTATCCGATACTGGAGAGATCCAATGGTGTTCAGATCAGCCTTTATCTTTTGGTACATGCTATCGAGTAGATTGAGATAGCCGTGTATATCGCCAATAGCGTAGATACGCATTGTAGCAGGAGTTGCAGATTGGCCGAGCCGGGTAGTCATAGTGCAAATGATTCGAATAGGGTAGCAACACCTAAGACTACAGGTCACGGCCGATAGTTAACACTCCATTGCGGCAATGTTGTGCGCTCGAAATCTATCGAGACGATGCTGTTTTTGTTATGTAGTAGTCTGCCATTCTTTACAGGCGTTGCAGTGTCTGGATTGACCCGCGTGCCGGTTAACAGCTTTTAACTGTCATTTGGCACTACGCAGCTGGTTTGATTCTCCCAGCCATAGCCGTCACCGTCGGCGTCGCTGCTTGCGAACTGGCACAATGGCAGAGACGGGACTTCAGTTGCCGGTGTGGCATTCGAAGTACCGGCTGCTACCTGGCAACTGGCTTGGTTTTCCCATCCATAACCATCGCCATCCGCATCGCTGTTGGCTGATTGGCACACAGGTACGCTGTTGTTCAGGACTGACCGATCAGTGGTCTCAGCTACTCGACAACTTTGTTGGTTCTCCCATCCCCATCCGTCGCCATCAATGTCCGAGCTACTTGAAACGCAGATGGCTTGCATTAGAGTGGTTTGCTGTTCCAAAGGGGAGGTTGATACTAGTGACTGCGGCGCGTTTACTGATGGCTGTTGTACTGGAATGACTGCGGGCTCTGGTGTGCTTACGGGCTGCGGCGTGGCTCCAGAGCCAGGCAAATACAAGTATTCTTCCGGGAACGGTATATCCGAATGACCATCACAACCCCGAGCCGTGGTCACCGGCCATGCATAGACGGTTCTAATTTGTCTGTTGGTGCTGATGTTTTGCAAGTGAGACAACGTGACTGGATCCTGGTAGTAAGCCTCACCAATAATAATATCTGTGTTGTCGCCATGTTCCACCATGGCAGCATCGACCTTTCTGAACTTTCGGTCCAAATCATCGTAAAAATGAAAGTCCCAGACATTCGGTGCACCGTAACCGGACTCGTCATAGACTTGTTTCATTACTGTGTATCGATCGGCTGCCAGATCACCGATCACATTGGGGTCAGGGTTGGCGGCCTCAACTCTTGATCCCGTTGCGACAGAAAAACCTACCGTATCGGATTTTCCATAAGCTGCATTGTACAGCGCCCACAGGTCACTCGTGTATTGCCTTGAAATTGGTTGTGTGGATGCGGCAGCGCCTTCGTTCCACAAATCAATTTTGTAGTCAATATTTGCGCTTACTATAATCGGCCGAAGGTTCTTTATAAG
>CAZQKJ010000734.1:0-1835 GCA_964593315.1 uncultured Granulosicoccaceae bacterium | reverse complement strand
GACGCGGATTGGAGGTTTCGAATAATACATAGCGGGCATGAGCAGACATTAAGGTATCAAATACTTTACTCATTGGTATATCGCAGCAATGCGGCCCCTCATAGTTGCCCCAGCAAATATGGATACGAACCCGATCTTCATCCACATTTTGCAATGCATGGTTGAGCGCCTCTACATGCAAGTTGGCGATTTTTAGAAACTCGTCATCACTCATATCGTGAAATAACATGTGTCGCGACAGTGCCAGATCGGGGCAATCAAGCTGCAGCTCCAAACCCGCGGCAACGATGGTCTCATACTCCTCTCTCATAGCGTCTGCCAAAGCAGCCAAATACGCCTCGCGAGTTGCATAGTGATCGTTTTGCAAAAACAACGAAATCACACCGGGTGAGGCAGCATTCATAAAACCGCGAGATGCACCATGCTTTTTCATTGCAAGCTTAAGGTTATCAATGTCTTTTTGTAATTCCCCCTGTCCCTTGGATTTAACCTCTCCGGTACACATGGGTCTTGCATACTGTGGTGTACCGCCATCATTGGCCAGACGTTCAAGAAAACCCGGAAACATTTTAAGATCAGCAGGTGCGTTCCTTGGACTGTCGCCTGAAAAGCCGGTGTAGCGATCTTTCACATACGTTGCATACGAGATCTTGGAGGTCTCACCATCACTGACAATGTCTATCCCGGCTTGAACTTGTTTTCTAACGGTTTCAGACACTGCATTGGTCATGCAAGCATCAAAATCTGCCAGTTCAAATGGTACTTGTTGCTCTCGCGCAAATATATAATCAACAACCTCCTGTGTACGAGGCAGAGATCCGACGTGGGTAGACTGAATTTTCGACATCTTTAATTCCGGTTAAGCTATTTTGATCATCGCACAGTTCGTATTTTCAAGACCGCTGACTATGTATTTGACGTTACAGAGCTTGCAGCAACACTACCCTCAGGTTGCCAGGTAGCTCCTGCTGCATCGTCGGTCGCTGTGATCCGATACAAGCTCGATTCTCCCGTCATAGAGGGCTCAAGAGCATACGACATACCCGGCTGCACAAGGCACGTATCCCCCGGGTTGAGCAAAGTTTCACCATCTTCAAACTGTACTTTCCAGTGACCACGCATCGGCATAAGAACAGTATGTCTGACGGGCGTTTTGTAATCACCTGGCTCTGAGTCTCGACTCAACAACTCCACAGTGAATCCAGGTTTATCAGGCAGCACGGCGTATTCTCCGATAACCTGTGCAGCAGCACCGTTGGCAAGCGCCATCAAATCCCAATAGCGGGCCACATGATTACGCACTACAGTATCAACACTCAATTCCGGATAGTCCTGCATCTCCAACTCACTGAGCTTTGGCATAGCACCAACACCGTCTGGCAGGCGTTCGGCTTTTTTGGTGTCATAGAGTTTGCCGTTGTCACCCAGAATTAACCCATGCGCTTTGGCATCTTCTATCACCTGCGGCGCCCAGATCACCCCGCCACCGGCATCGTCACCACCCAACACCGCCATTATCATTCCGTAGTCAACTCCGATATTCTCAAACCCTCTGAAGATACCGGTAGGTATATTGATGATGTCTCCCTCTTCAAGTGTGACCTCCCCGGCACTACCCGTGCGCCCCCAAAAGAATCGCCATCGACCTTTTAGCACAAAAAATACTTCAGCCGTTCGATGCGAGTGCAAACTGTTCCTGCACTTTGGAGGCTGACCTGCAGCGCCTATATTAAAGCCTGGCTTGTCATTAATATGAACATGCTGGTCAGCTGATTCAGACACACCCCCACCAATGATAGTAAAGTTCTCCTTCTGATTACTACCCGGTGTATGTG
>CAZQKJ010000733.1:0-1837 GCA_964593315.1 uncultured Granulosicoccaceae bacterium | reverse complement strand
GCGCTTCTCACGTGCGAAAGATTCCGATAGATCGCTGTACTCGATGATTTGTACGACGCCACCAACAGAAACCACGTTGCCAACCTTTTGCAGTGGATCGGTCTTACGAACCACTTGCGACGTCATTTCTGATTTGCTTTTCGCATGGTATCCCAGCAGCGCCGGATCGCAAACTTGCACTAGCGGATTGTCGATCTGTCCGTAGAACACGTGTTCGACGCCGCGCTTTTGCATGTCGTCCAAAGCGCCGCTTTTTACCAACGCCAGCAACGCTCCGCCGTGGCCATCAGGACTTGCGAATATTTCACCGACATCAGACAATAAGAGTTTGCCATCATGATCCACCGCTGGCATCGTGCCCTGGCAAAATACTTTCACATCGTTGGACGGCATGCCGAAATAGTTTTGCGCCTCGAGAAACTCGATCGTTTCTTCGTGGGTTGGCGGACTGGTCATAATGTAAATTGGAACCTTCGAACCAAACTGATCGGCTCGCGCCATGACTTTTTCAAAAAAGATTTGAAACAGCGTGACGTCGCTGACTGGACCGATCGGGAACATGCCTTTGGGGTGATCGAACCCTAGCCGACTGGATAACGGCATTCTAAATAACCCCGTTCAAGACCGGCGTACGACTCAAGGCACGTTCCACATCGTCGAAGGCACCATGGCCATCCCCGGCGACAAACGGGCCGTACCGCGAAACGTTTTCGCGAATCTTTATCAAGCCGCACTCAAACCACCACGTGATTTGATGTTGCTGCCCTACACCAGTGAGTCCAGTCGTCCTTCTTACACTTGGGTGTCGTTGATGCTGCGACCGCTGGTTTGCCCCGAAGTCAAAGGACAGTGTCCACGGCAAACATCGGAAGTTCGTTTCTTCGTTCCCGGAAGTTTGGTCAGCAACCTAGATTTCGTCGAATCGATTTTCGGCAACGCTGGAGATCCACTGGTACCGAGCAATGATGCGGCACTGGATGTCGAAACTTGGAGCGGTCACAGCGGCTGTGTGATTCTGGCTCCTCATCTAACTACAACGCTGAAAAAAGATCTTGGCCTGCCTCACATCAGCGAAGCAACCGAACGTCAGAAGCAAGACCGCATGTGTTGGGAGTCACCGGATGAATGCTACAACGACGGCGTTGCGTTCAAATTGACTTGCCGCGATGCCACGGGAACAACCGTGACGCTGATCGCCGACAACTACTACGGATACTGCAAAAAAGAAGTCAAAACGCAAATCAGTTTTGCCGCCAACCTAATGGGTGGTGTCGAAGAAGAACACGCTGGCGGAGCGTTGGCGTTCGCTTCTTATTCGCTGGGCGATGAATTTCAGGTCAACAGTCGCCGCTACAACGGGCGAACGTTTGAAGATGTGGCCAAAGACTACGTTTCTTTCATCGACGTTCACCCTGAGGGTTACGGAGTCGACCGGAACTTCCCAACGATTTACTACATCCCTGAAAATGCCAGCGTTTCGCTGATCGACAAACACGTTTCATGGACTTCCAGAGACGGTCGCCGAAACAAACTGAAGCTTTCGCCGAAGAACGTTTACATCGCTCCCAGCGGTTACAAAATCCGATTGGAAAAGCATCCAGCAGCGCCATCGTGGCGACTGGTTGGAACGGTTGGCGAAGGCGTGTTCTGTCATAAGCCGTGTACTGTCAGTGGCGGTGGTAAAAGCGAAATCAGTAAAAGTCTTAGCGACTATATGATTTACGGCCCAATCTTTGTCGCCGATCAGGAAAAGGATTTCGCGCAGCTCGAAGAAATCTTCAACAAAGACTACTCGGATCGTTGGAATCCCCAATACGCGGATCGACCTCTCTACAAA
>CAZQKJ010000732.1:0-1840 GCA_964593315.1 uncultured Granulosicoccaceae bacterium | reverse complement strand
TAGTGTCTGTAGTGATTAGCAATCAGTTCGATGGAGGCAACATTGAGTGTATTGGGTATGGTGTCGCGTGCAATGTGCAATTTTGGACATGAAAGACTGATCCTTATCGACCCGCTATGCGAACTGGACCGCGAAGCCAGTAAAGGCGCTGCAGAAGGCCAAAAACCACTGCGTTACTGTACCACCTATGCTTCATGGGAAGAGTACGCTCGACACGAGCCGGACGGGCCACGTATCGCCTACAGCAGAAGAGATGGCCGCCGCAGACCGGTATACGATATCAATGAACTGAAAGACTGGCCGCCGATAAGTGACGGCCGACCCGTTTCACTAATATTTGGCACTGAAGATCATGGCCTGTCCCGCGATGACCTGAAATGGGCGCACCGAACATGCACCCTCAATATTCCGGGTCCTGTAAAAAGCCTGAACCTTTCACATGCTGTAGTAGTTGCACTTTCTCAATTGCCGCAAACGGACGTCGCTGCCAAGGTAGATCTTTCACCGGTTCAAACATCCGATGATCATTTACGACGCTGGCTTGAAGCACTGAATTTTGATGTATCGAGTAAAAACTGGAACGCATTTTACGCAATGAGGCAAATGATCATGAAGGCCAGCTTGACGGAAAAAGAAATCACCCTGTTTCATTCGATAATCGAGCAGACACTGCGACGCATCGCCAACACGGAGAATGGCATAGCTGATGACTTTGATACCTTTCCACCGGATCCGGAACTTCCAAAAAACAATCAACGCGGTAATTAGAACATGTCTCTTTCAACTGACCGCCAACGCCCTGCGCGATCAATATTTGATTAAACAATGATCTTTCAACTGAACACTCAGCACACTTGCGGCGATCACAGGCGATGTGCCACCATTCACGCACGGCAACCCACATCGCCTGGAACACAGGTTCGACCTTGAATCAATCGCAAACAATTTCTGAAAATCAGCCCGTCATCGAGCTGACTGACATCCACAAGAGCTTTGGCGATCTCGAAGTACTGAGGGGAATCTCATTATCGGCAAACCGGGGAGATGTCATCGCACTGATCGGCTCATCCGGTTCAGGCAAAAGCACCTTGCTTCGCTGCGCAAATCTGCTTGAAATTCCGGCACAGGGCGATATCAGTTTTCTCGGTGAGACCGTTCAGTGGAAAAAAAACCGCAGTGGGCGCACACCGGCCAACCAGAATCAGGTTCGACACATGCGCACCAATCTTTCTATGGTGTTTCAGCAGTTTAATTTATGGGCCCATATGTCAGTGTTGCAAAATGTGATAGAGGCACCCGTATCTGTATCTGGCAAGAGTCGCGCTGATGCTGAAGGTCTGGCCATGGAGCTACTGCAGAAAGTAGGCATTGCCGATAAGGCCGATCAGTATCCGTCACAGTTGTCTGGTGGTCAGCAGCAACGCGCAGCTATCGCCAGAGCGCTTGCGATGGAGCCCGCAGCCATGTTATTCGATGAACCGACCAGCGCACTGGATCCTGAACTCGAAGCCGAAGTGGTTCAGGTTATAAAACAATTGGCAGCCGAAGGCAGTACCATGATTATCGTCACTCACGATATGAAACTTGCTTATGATGTAGCCGATCATGTCATATTCCTGCACGATGGGCTGATCGTGGAACAAGGCACGCCATCACAGTTATTTAACAACACTAAGTCGGAGCGGCTTAAACAATTTTTGCAATCGACCGGTGCACTTGGTTCATCCAAAAATCTATCCCAAAATCCACCATTCAATTAGGCTGCAGCCCAAAACTTCGTCGAGAGCTGAGGCAGTAGTTGAAGGTGTAAGACGAGAGTCCTTTTTAGTTTTGCCGCACC
>CAZQKJ010000731.1:0-1854 GCA_964593315.1 uncultured Granulosicoccaceae bacterium | reverse complement strand
GGATAAGCCGTACTCATAACCAGAGTGCGGCGTGTTCAACTTGAGGCATTTCAGCCCTAGTTGCACCCGTCACGAGTGCTATCGCAATTAGCATCATCGTAGGCGTTCTCCGTGTTGTATATCGCTATAAGAAATCATCCCCGCACCAGCGGGGATGGGCTTGCCATATTCCGTAATTGCAAATGATCTCCCGTCACACCAAAATTACCTACGCTGCTTGGTATGGCGCACTCTGGGCGAAATGGTCTTTTTTGCCAGAAAACCAGCACCTCAGACCAAAATATTCTATATTTGAGGTGTATATATTGCATGAATCGTGATATTATCACATTTCAGATTTGGAGATGCAAGCGATGTTGATTCGCTTCAGAGTTAAGAATTATCTTTCCTACAAGGAAGAGGCTTGCCTTAGTCTTGTTCCAGGTAGGGTTCAGACTCACAAGGACCATGTATTTAAAGATGAGGATCATTCGAGGTCATCTATTCCCGTCTTGAAGGCTGCTTTTATCTTCGGTGCCAACGCATCCGGCAAATCCAATCTTATAAAAGCGATGTCTGCGGCGCAGCACTTTATTCGGGGCGCAAAGAGAAGAGCGACTAAACCCGCCTATTTCAGACTTGATAAAAAAAGCGCGGAGGAGCCCACTAGTTACATATTTGAATTTAAAATTAATTCGGCTAACTACGAATTCGGATTTCGTATGTTGGCTGGAGTTGTTGTTGAAGAATGGCTTAGTGAAGTTAAAAAAAATTCCGATAAGAATATTTACTTCCGAACCTCAATTGGAAATGGCGCCTCAGAATTTGAAAACGGCTTGGATTTGCCAGCAAAGGAAAAGCAATTTTTTGAATTTACTCAAAAGGGTACTAAAGATAACAAATTGTTCCTAACCGAATGCGAGGATAGAAATATTTCTAGCAATATTGAAGAAATAAAACCAATAAGCGACGCACTGGAATGGTTTGAAGAAAAATTGAGGATTGTGTTCCCGCACACCAAACAAAATGGGCTTGAATTTGCCTTAGATAGAAACGTGGATTTCGCCGTTCCCTTTGAGAAATTTCTGAAAATATTCGACACGGGTATTGGTAAGTTGCAGCTAACTGAACTGAAGGATCCGGAAAAGGATATCTACGATCTGCCAGCAGGATTGATAGAGGAGCTTCATGCGGACATGGACGAGGAACAGGAGAACTTTCTAATTGCCAGTCCTAACAATACTCGTTACTTGTTTAGTGTGAATAAGCTTAAAGATCTCATTGCAAAAAAACTAACAACGGTTCATTTCGACAATGATGGCAACAAAGTACATTTCGATCTGGAGGACGAGTCTGACGGCACACAGAGACTATTGGACCTTATACCTGGAATGCTTTCCGTAATGCTTTCCGAATCTGTTTTGATTGTTGATGAATTTGATAGAAGCCTTCATCCAGATATAACCAATAGCTTTGTGCACAGTTTTTTGAATAATTGCACTGCCTTGAAAAGCCAAATAGTCGTTACTTCGCACGATTTGGGTTTGCTGCGCAATGATCTTTTGCGTAAAGATGAAGTTTGGTTGACACAAAAGAGTAGCTCAGGTGAATCCACTCTATACTCATTGAATGAATTTTCGGATATTCGAAATGACACGGATATTGAGAAAGGATATCGTCTCGGGCGTTATGGTGGTGTACCGATTATTTCGAACTTTTCGCCTGAAGATTTTTTTCCTGAAGATATTTCCAAGGAATAGACAATGGCTCGGTCGTATGAGCGTGAATCTGGTACACGTCAACTACGCAAAACCAGACCAACGAATACTAGACACCCACCTTGGATCAGGAAGCAGCGCAATAGCGGCCTATTAT
>CAZQKJ010000730.1:0-1858 GCA_964593315.1 uncultured Granulosicoccaceae bacterium | reverse complement strand
GTGTTTACGGCGTGATTGTCGCGGGCTGGGCATCTAACTCCAAGTACGCTTTTCTGGGTGCTATGCGTTCTGCTGCACAAATTGTGGCGTATGAGATCGCCATGGGTTTCGCACTTGTCGGTGTCTTGATGGTCGGTGGTAGTTTGAATCTCGGCGATATTGTGCGGGCTCAGGAAGGCAGTATCTTCCACTGGTTCTGGCTGCCGTTGTTTCCACTTTTTATTGTCTACTTTATATCCGGTGTAGCAGAGACTAACCGTGCACCGTTTGATGTGGCAGAGGGTGAGTCTGAAATTGTTGCAGGCTTCCACGTAGATTATTCGGGTATGGCGTTCGCGCTATTCTTCCTGGCTGAGTACGCCAACATGATCATGATCGCAGCTCTTGCGGTGATTATGTTTCTGGGTGGTTGGTTGTCGCCAGTTCCATTCATTCCTGACGGGATGCACTGGTTCTTTGCCAAAACAGGTTTCATGCTCTTCTTCTTCCTGTGGTTTCGGGCAACATTTCCACGCTATCGATATGACCAGATCATGCGCCTGGGCTGGAAAGTATTTATCCCGATAACTATTGTCTGGCTGACCGTGGAAGCGGTCGCCATACTGCTCGAGATAGGGCCATGGTTCGATATTCGAAGCGACTCATGATTACGAAAGCTCTTATAAATGGCTCGGTGAATACCCGAGCTACGGAATGGTTCTGAAATGACTGGTAACGTTAAATCGACTTTAAAAAGTCTGATGCTGCTTGAGCTACTCAAGGGCATGAAGGTAACGGGTAAGTATCTGTTCAAGACCAAGTTTACTGTTCAGTACCCTGAAGAGAAGACTCCCCAGTCGCCACGTTTTCGTGGTTTGCATGCGTTGCGTCGCTACTCCAATGGTGAAGAGCGTTGCATCGCGTGTAAATTGTGCGAGGCGGTATGCCCTGCGCTTGCAATCACAATCGATTCTGAGCAGCGTGCAGATAACACTCGCCGCACCACACGCTATGACATCGATCTATTCAAGTGTATTTTTTGTGGATTCTGCGAAGAAGCCTGTCCGGTTGACTCAATAGTCGAGACACGAATTTTCGAATATCACTTTGAAAAGCGTGGCGAGCAGATTATGACTAAAGACAAACTGCTCGCGATTGGCGATAAGTATGAAGCCCAAATCGCTGCTGACCGCGCTACTGACGCGGCGTTTCGCTAAGAGGAAATCATGGATTTAAAACTTCTGGTTTTCTGGGTTTTCTCACTGGTGCTGATCGGTGCTGCGATAGGTGTTATCACCACACGCAACCCGGTGCAGGCCGCATTGTTTCTGGTACTTGCTTTCTTTAACAGCGCCATTATCTGGATGCTGATGGAGGCGGAGTTTTTAGCGATTACTCTGGTGCTTGTTTATGTGGGTGCAGTGATGGTGTTATTTCTGTTTGTGGTGATGATGCTGGATATCAATCTATTGCCACTGCGGGAGGGTTTTGCCAAACACCTGACTATAGGTGGCTTGGTGGCGGTCGCCATCGTTGTGCAAATGGTCTTTTTGATACGGGTTAAATGGATAGATACCGATGCCTATGCGCAACCGGTTCCGAAGCCTGCTGATTACAGCAATACTGAAGAGCTGGGTAGAGCCATGTATACCGACTACCTGTTTCAGTTTGAAGTGGCGGCGGTAATACTACTGGTTGCAATTATCGCATCCATCGCACTCACTATGCGCCGCCGACTTGATACCAAGTATCAGCGTCCTGCGGAACAGGTGCTCGTTCAGAAAACTGATCGTCTGCGGGTTGTGTCAGTCAACAGTGAAGACAATCAGGACATCACCGGTGCTGCGAAACTGGCAGCAGCCGAGAGTGGTGCCGCGGG
>CAZQKJ010000729.1:0-1867 GCA_964593315.1 uncultured Granulosicoccaceae bacterium | reverse complement strand
CAAACTTTTCCAGTAACCGCATTGCCTGTTCCAGATGCAACCGCTCTACCATCTCTCCATCAAGGCTCAGTACATTTTTATCTTCATTACCAGCAAATGCCAGCACAATTGCCCGCGCTCGCAGTAACTCTTTCTCTGACGGCATAAACAAGTGATTGGCGGGCTCAACCTGGCCTGGATGGATCAGGGTTTTGCCATCAAAGCCCATCATTTTCGCCTGCGATGCTTCACGCTTAAAACCGTCAAGATCACGGAAGTTATTCCAGACACTATCCAGCACTTGTAAGCCCTGTTGTTTTGCTTGTAAAACTATCTGCATCAGCCATGGCACCAGATATTTACGATCACTTTCAAGCGATACACCTGTTTCACTGGCTATATCATTGTGTCCCACCACCAGTGTTTGTAGCGGCCAGGAGGTCGCTATCCCCTCTTCAACAATTCGCTCAAGTTGAGCAATGCCCCTGGCAGTTTCAATCATAAACCAGCTGGCAATGCTGTTATCAAGCGATACGGATTCCGCTTGTCGGGTAAATATCGCTACATCCTGAGTGGATGAAACCTTGGGTAACAATAAAGCTTCCGGACGACAGGCGGCTATAGTTTCCAGGTCCGCCGCGAAGTACTCTGTGTCAGTGGCGTTGCACCGAATGGCAGTCAAACTCTTACCAAAGGGATGATGGTCTCGAGCACTGAATGCTTTGACCAAAGCTTGTCTGGCAGAGACTTTATCTTCACGAGAAACAGAATCTTCCAGATCAAAAATAATCCAGTCGGCCTCTATCACCGCAGATTTTTCTATCGCCCTGGTATTACTGGCGGGAACATACAGAGCAGACCGATGAGCGCTGTTTATTGGCATAGGGTATTCCAGAATTTTTGAATTGTTAAAAACAGTAAGCTCGAGGTTATAACGCCTGCCACCGACATTACAGATAAAGCCCGACTGCGACTGTTATTGTGCCGAGTTTCTCAATTTTGCCAGATGCCAAAGTCCAGCTGTATATATTTACTTACTGGTTCCCGCATCAACTTTGCGAGTTTCGTAGCATTGAGCTGAATTAGTTTTACAGGAGCTCACCCGTGAGAAATAGCGCAAAAAGAATACTGCTAGCCGGTTGCATAGCTCTGCCAATTTCATTCACAAGCTCGATAGCACACAGTGCCCCAATACCATTATCTAACAACTGGATCTCGTGTAGTGACAACAGTCGCATCCGTAACCTGGGCACCGACCTGCAACTCAATTCAGAATGCGTTTATCAGGAGCTTGCAGCACCGCAAACCTCTCAGCTGGACTTATCCTGCGATGTAGAAACAGCCGACTTTAGCAGCATACAGCTGGCATACTCCGATTCAGGCTTCAACGTACTGAATACAGCATCAGACAGCACCACGACCAACACTCGGCTACAGACGTCACTTGGGACAGCACCGGCAAACGCACAACTTGTAGTCGTCACTCTCTTTACCAATAGCACGACCCGATTCAATTGTGCTCTTGACGCACCGGTATTTCCCACCTCCCAATCCTCGACACAACCATTTCCATCAGTACCTCAACTTAGCCCACCGACGACTCCACAGGTCCTACCGCAGGCTGGGCCCTGCATCGATTCTGACGGCGATGGCTTTGGCTGGAATGGAATCGCTACTTGTAGAATTACCGCAGCGACCGTAACGCTGCCTCCACTGACCAGTGTATCCACTCAGGCTTGTATAGACTCAGATGGCGACGGATTTGGCTGGAACGGTGTGGCTACTTGTCTGGTTTCCAGTGCTAACTCCGGCGGCAACTCTGTTTCAGGCAACTCTGCAAGCTTTTCAACTACTACCCCTGCAGGCCTGTGTGTTGATTCGGATGGAG
>CAZQKJ010000728.1:0-1867 GCA_964593315.1 uncultured Granulosicoccaceae bacterium | reverse complement strand
ATAGGGGGAAATTCGCAAAAATCAGCCTGATCGCTCACTGAACATACTTTACTGAGACCCGCTTTAAAACGGGCTCTCAGGGACAGTGATAACCATGGTGGCCAGAAAAACCTGTTTTTCGTGAACTCGATTCAAGCTTGTCATAAAAGTGTCATTTTTGCCCATCATAATCACTCACGAACTATCAATCAGGGACACAACCGTGAAGACATCGAAAGTAAGCATAGCGTGTACATTGGCTGCAACTTTAGTAGCAGGCACAGCCGGTGCTCAAAGCGCGCGCGATCAAATCAGCATCGTAGGCTCCTCCACGGTATTTCCATTTGCAACAGTTGTAGCCGAGCGATTTGGTCAAACCACCGAACACAAGACGCCAAAGATAGAATCGACCGGCTCCGGTGGTGGCATGAAGTTGTTTTGCAATGGTGTCGGTGTACAGCATCCTGATATCACCAATAGCTCAAGACGTATTAAAAAAGGTGAGTATGACAACTGCCAGGCAAATGGTGTGACTGACATCATCGAAGTATTGATCGGCTTCGATGGCATTACCCTGGCAAACTCTGTTGAAGCTGATCAGTTTGAGTTGACTCGCAAAGATATTTTCCTGGCGCTGGCTAAACAAGTACCAGATGAGAACGGCGAGTTGATCGACAACCCTTACACTCAGTGGTCAGACGTCAACCCGGATTTACCGGCAGTTGATATTGAGGTCATTGGCCCGCCGCCCACATCAGGCACACGTGATGCGTTTGTCGAGCTTGCAATGGAAGGCGGATGTAAAAAACTCGAATCAATCGCAGCTCTGAAAAGCTCTGACGGTGACCTTTTCAAGTCAGTTTGTCACACGGTCCGTGAAGACGGCGCTTTTATCGAAGCAGGCGAGAACGACAACCTGATTGTTCAAAAGCTCGACGCCAATCCAAAAGCGCTGGGCATATTCGGCTTTAGCTTTCTCGAACAGAACAGCGACGCCGTCCAGCCATCACTCATAGACGGCACCGAACCGACGTTTGAATCAATTTCTGACGGCAGCTACCCGGTTTCAAGACCCCTTTACTTCTACGTGAAGAAGGCTCACATAGGGGTTATACCCGGTGTGGACGAATATCTCGCCGAGTTCACCAGCGAAGCGGCATGGGGTGAAGAGGGATACCTCGCCGATAAAGGCATGATTCCGTTGGACGAAGACACTCGCTTAACAAGTGCCGAAAGTATTGCAGCGATGGAGACGCTGGTACTAGAATAGCTGGCTGAAGTTAATCAACTGGTCAGAGTAGAAACCGAATGACTGTCGAGTGGCAAATAAGAGTGCCGATACTATGAGCACCAGTGTGTTACTCCTGGTCATTTTTATCCTGACGGCCGGCGCTTATGTCGTCGGCCGATCTCGTGCCGCCTCGGTCCGTAAGAGCGGCGACCCACTACACTCTCTACCTCGCTACTACGGCTACCTGGTCGCACTGTTTACTGCCCTGCCAGGTTTGTTGATACTGATTCTGTGGTCGGTGACAGAACCCGCACTACTCAAGCACAGCACCATAGGTGTATTGCCCGCAGACATTCAGGCGCTGCCGGAAGGGCAGCTTGATCTGACACTCAACGATATCAAAAACCTTGCGACTGGCGGCATTTCACAGTCTGGTGATAATGAAGCTCGCATGGCAGCCGCCACTCACTACGCGGATCTGAAAAAACGCAGCCAGTTCTTCAAGGGAATAGCCGTCGTTCTGGCATGTCTGATCGGTGGATTCATCGGCTTGAAAAAGATCACCCCGAGTACAAGGGCACGGATACATGTAGAACGGGCCATCATGACAGCGCTCATCGCCTGCAGTTGCATCGCAATCTTCACAACACTGGGTAT
>CAZQKJ010000727.1:0-1879 GCA_964593315.1 uncultured Granulosicoccaceae bacterium | reverse complement strand
CCAATATAGTAGCGGCAGATTCATCTACAGTTGAAAACTCTGCAAATGACATAGCAGAGGAGACCAACGATGATTCCATGGTAGCTAACCCGGGTGAGTCTGAATTCGATTTCTCCGACAGTGGAGAGACCGAAGATAGCGTAAGCCAGAATATAAGCGAGGATACTAATAACAGTTCTAACGAAGGTTCAACTGAATCCGAACTCACCAATCCTCAGAGCGATGGCGAGCAGGCAACCACGAACTCACAGCAGCAACAAACTGATCCTGAAACAAATGATTCTGCCAATGCTCAAACAGAAGAGCAATTAGTAGTTAACGACCAGCAGGTTAGTTTTAACAACGCGAGGCTGCTGGTAGATCTTACGCCGAACGGTGACAGTTACCCGGACAAGTTTTATCGTTCTGGCGATCAGTTATATTTTTGGACAATCGATACCGACCCTCTTTTCGCCAATTGTTCAACCCACTGGGGCAATCTGAATGATGCCGATAAAACCGTCCAGCTGAGCCTGGCCGCGATTCATCCTGAGACCGGCGTAGTGTCAATGAACAGGAACATAATGACAGTCGGAGACTTCGCCGAAGATCCCAATGACGCCTGCGCCGGTTATAACGGCTCAATCATGCAGGTTTACGAACAAACCTGGATCACAGCACCCGCCACAGGCGAACAACAGTTTATCGTGCACTTTAACAATGATGCGCTCGGCCCTAATCTACTTTGGACTACGGATGGCAGTGACGCCAACACCAGCCTGCTGGAAACCGGTCAGATTGATGAACAACTGATGTTCAAAGGCGATAAGGTGTTTATTGTCAATACCGACGGTCTCTGGGTATCAGATACACTTACCGGTGAAAGACGCCATTTGTTTGTGTCACCTAATCCGGAGTACCACCCGCAAATTAACCAAATAGAAAATTCACCAGCACGACAAGCCACCTTTGAAATAGAAGTCGGAGCTAACAGATTTCAGATCTGGATGTACGATCTCGACACAGATGAATGGGTAAAGAAATTTTCTATAAAGCCTGACTCCGATGTTTATGAGCACTTTGAAACGCTATCAGTGGAAGGAGATACGTTACTTACTCACGGCTACAATGCCATTGAAAGACAGTTAGCTCTGGGGCAAAGCAACAATTCCGGGGATGTGACATCAATTGAAATACTCACAGAGTCTGATCTCACATTTAACCGGTCCGAGACAAACAATGCGGAACGGTTGGCATACAGCAGCCGCGATAACTCAGTTGTGCCGCCAGTAATCTCTGTATGGAATTATAGTGAAGGCCAGGTAGAGAACCTTTTTTCAGTTTCGGAAATCGGCTTGCAGCAACTTTCAATGATAGCCGGGCAAGACGGCAACACCTACCTCGCAGGAACCACGCTACAGGTGGAATCATCCGCAGTTAACGAGAGACTTGAACTCTGGTCATACAACCCACAGACCGAGCAGCTGGTTAAGTTGTCTGAGGATGACTGGTACGCCCAGCTAGTTAGCCAACCTGTGCCAGATGACGGTTACATTTTTAGATATCAGAATACCCCGGACGGACTGATCTTCGTTAATCTAAAAGAAGATTCAGGTCGTGAAGTATGGTTTACAAATGGCTCACCCGAAGGGACCCGACAACTGGCAGATATAAATCCAGGCGCTGGTAGCAGTGATCCACAAAACTTCTACTACACCGGGAACGCCATCTATTTCTCTGCAGATGATGGAACACACGGCCATGAACCCTGGGTAATTGAAATCACCCGGTAGTGTTATTACAGGGCTTTCCATCGAGCTGGATGACAACACACTTCAACAATCCAGATCAATAAGTACCAATGAGTGATCTGACGCTTTTCGCTCCCGTACCGTATGGT
>CAZQKJ010000726.1:0-1880 GCA_964593315.1 uncultured Granulosicoccaceae bacterium | reverse complement strand
CGCTCTAAATCAATTTTCTCGAACCTACAGGTTTCGCGAAAGTAACTCTGCTCTTATTTAATATGACTGTCTTTTCAATGCCTTCGTCGAGGGAACTCAATCCCTCGACATTTTTGACGCCGGATATATGTCTTCGTTACCCACCTACTTCAATTGATCATTACCTGATTTACAGCACGGGGAATAAGTGTTTCATTAAAAGCGTCTACAGTGCGCTTAAGGAATTCTGTTACTTGACATAACTAGAGCGTCCATATATGTCTTGATTAGTGTTGTTTGTTTACTTTTTTGCCAAAGACACTAGTTTCTAAGCTGCTCTAGAAACTCTGTAAAAGAATCTGCTAGCTTCGTAACAATCCTAGTCTCATGATCCCAAAATACAACAGTTGGGTTTTCGTTTTGAGAATCTGCGCCGTAGTCAAAAGCAAAGAAGTTTCCTCCAGCGTCACGACTGAATGCCAGAAGAAGTGTGTCTGCGTCTTCGTTGATAAAGTCTGCCCAGCCAAGTCGATCTCCTCCCAACTCGCCATGAAAATGATACAAGCCGCTCAAAGCGCTTCCTTTGCCGTCTGCTACATGTCCGTTTGGCACGGGGAATCGTCCTTGGTTATGACGGGCCACTTCAATGAAATCTTCCGGCAACTTAAAATCAATTTCCTTTTCGACTCGTCGAACATCGTCTAGCGACGCGACGGGTGGATTTTCCAACGCATAGTCAACCCATTCTATTTGACTCATCAGCATTACCTACTTCCTCATTTCCGACATTCCACCTGTGTGCGTGAACATATCATGTGTGAACGTATCGACCAACATCATTTCACCACTGTCGTTAACATGGTGCCACGTAAAATTTGGCGGTGAGTTGCCACCGTAGCCTTTACCCAGTAACTCAACCAGCTTGTCTGAAAAACCTAATTCAGTCTTAAGATCAGGATCAGCCTTCAGAGCATCCGCCAATTTTTTATTTGCGTCCATGAAATGATCCTTACGTACATCCTTTAAACCTTTTGCGAGTTGAATTGCTTTATTACTACCTAACACATTATGTTGACTGAAATCTGCACGCCATTCACCCTTTGAATTTCTTACGTAAGGCACTTCTGCCCTGATCAAGGTATTTGAATTTTCTTTGGTGACCATGTTGATCGACAAGATTACTGCTCCACTATTTTCGTCAACGAAGACTTGCCCACCCGACCTTCTAAACGATCCATTTTCCGACAAACTAACACCTAGCTTACTAACTTTCTCCCCGTTTACCACTACCGTATCGCCGAGATTTACGTGACGAGCATTTGGATATTGCGATACTAATGCAGGATCAGTTATTACATCAACTGGCATCGCTGCCGCTTCGGAAATCTTCCCCGAACGAGGAACTTCTATCATTGCAGCTCTCGTTTGCTTAACATCGACTTGACCAAGACCCGGCAAATCCCCAACCTCTGGATTTGCCTTTATTTCCTCCAGTTCCACTCTATGAGTCGCTAAACTATCCCTAAGCTGCTCCAACCTAGGCTTAAGCTCCACAGCACCTCCGCTAACAGCACTTTCATAGTGCTCAACAAGCTTCTCGTGCTTAGCCACTTCAAAATGCACCTCTTCACCCCGAGTACTAGGCTTATAGTTGTGCTCACCAACTAGTTTTCTATAAGCAATACCATAAACACCCTGATTCTTCGCCAACTCTTTAGCTACATCACTGTGAATTTCTATCTCCATTGCACTGGTGCCCGGCCCATGAACAACCTCAATCTGTCTAGAGCCCTTTTCACTACTGTGAATCACAGATACATCACCTTTCCCCATAGTAGGATCTAGCCGAACAGCCCTTCCTGCCTGAGATACCCTCGCAGCTACATTACCAGCACTATGAC
>CAZQKJ010000725.1:0-1902 GCA_964593315.1 uncultured Granulosicoccaceae bacterium | reverse complement strand
TCTGTACTCCTGAGGACCCCGCCCCTACGACCAGGACAGCGCCCTCAGGCAGCTGCTGCGGATTGCGATAGGCATTGGAGTGAAGCTGCATTACAGTATTATCTTCCGGTACAACCTGTGGAATCACCGGGACTTGAAAAGGCCCGGTCGCCGCTACTACATTGCCTGCCTCAATCACACCATCGGATGTTTCAACCCGAAAGCCTGATCGTCCACTGTGTCGCGCTACATTCAACACATTTACTCCACAACGAATCGGCGCGTTTATCATCTCTGCATAGTCGACAAAATAATCCGCCACACTCTCTTTAGTAGCGAACTCGTCAGGTGCGGTATCGGAGAATTCCATACCGGGAAAGCGGTCATGCCAGGCCGGACCATTGGCCACCAGAGAATCCCATCTTTCTGAGCGCCAGCGCTCTGCAATTCGTTGCCGCTCAAGCACAATATGAGTGCTGCCAATATTGCTCAAGTGCTCACTCATTGCGATACCCGCCTGACCGGCCCCCACCACAACGGTCTCTACAGTTTCAACCGACATTTGTCTCCATCTACAGTATTTGCACCAACCCTTCTCAGTAGTATATTGGTATTGCCGGATGCGAACAGTGATAAAATCTTATCGATGAATTAATTGTCGCATATCAACTAATCAGGCACCGATATTTCAATAAACAAAGGGTGGCTGCGTCGCTTCAGAGGTAGCAGTACACTGCGCAAAACAGCTATTATAACCTTGGAGTGAAAGCCAGCCCTGGTCGACCGCAGACCCGCCTGACCGTTTCTCTCCCTTGCAGATTCTCAAAGGCAGCCGAAAAGCCACCACAATAAACCCGGGAACGGATAAGTGACTGAGCCAACAGCCGTTTCGATTCGCAATGTGACCAAGCACTTTGGTGACTTTGTCGCCTTAAGTGGCATCAGTCTCGATATCACAGACAATGAGTTCTTCACGTTACTCGGGCCGTCCGGTTGTGGAAAAACCACCCTGTTGAGAATGATTGCGGGCTTTGAAACCACCACCACCGGCGAAATATGGCTTTACAGTGATGAAATAGAAACTCTCCCTCCCAATCGACGCCCGGTAAATACCGTGTTTCAGAGTTACGCTCTTTTTCCTCATATGAGCGTGGCACAGAACATTGGCTTCGGTTTAAAAATGCTTGGCTGGCCGGAACGCGACCTTCGTGCACGGGTTGATGAGATGGTAGATACAGTCAAACTTCAGGAATTTGTACATAGAAAACCTGCACAACTTTCTGGCGGTCAACAACAGCGTGTGGCACTGGCACGAGCCATAGCACCAAAACCCAAGGTACTATTACTTGATGAGCCACTGTCAGCGCTCGACTTAAAGCTGCGGCAGCAAATGCGAGCAGAACTAAAATCCTTACAGCGGGAAACAGGGATTACATTTATTTTTGTAACCCATGATCAGGAAGAAGCATTAACCATGTCTGATCGGGTCGCGGTGATGTCATCCGGTGCGTTACAACAAATAGGATCACCGGTTGAGGTTTATGAACAACCTGCCAATCGCTTTGTAGCTGACTTCATCGGTGAGACCAACTTACTGAATGCAACAGTCAATCATGTGGATGACGGTGCAGTGCATTGTACGCTTGCTACAGGTGAAACTATTGTAGCGCAAGCTTCCCAAGACTCCGGCTTGATCTCACAAAACGCAACGGGGCTGGTATCTTTGAGACCGGAACGCCTGACTATACATACCGGTGACTCACCCCACACCAACTCAATTAGAGGGACTCTGGCAGACACAACATTTTTAGGTACCGACATCCGCCTTGATGTTGAGTTAAAAGATGGCTCCATGATTGGCGTACGTGTGCAAAATGGAGCAACCGGAAACAGCCATCTTTCCAGTGGAACAGAGGTAGAACT
>CAZQKJ010000724.1:0-1908 GCA_964593315.1 uncultured Granulosicoccaceae bacterium | reverse complement strand
AAGTAGTAGCTACCGTCAATACCCGTTTGAGTTTCGCCAATGAGTTCAGTACCGGCAAATAACTCTACCTCGGTACCACCGATAAGGCTTTCATTACCATCAAAGATGGAGTCTCCGTTCTCATCAAACCAGCTAACACCTGCTATAGAACCTTTGGTAGGCTCCGGCGGGGGTGTTGCATCTATTAAAACGCAGTCCTGAAAACCAGAACCTTCCTCACCATAGATACCAATGGCAGCGGTAGTAGTACCGGCAGGTGCTGTCAACTCTACGCTATAGGCACCGGATGTGTGTTCGAACACCTCGGTAATTTTTCTATCGAGTCTGTTATCAGCAGCATCGTGAAACGCCAGCGTGATACTTGCGTACTTTGCAACCGTGACACCGCAGCTCATACGGTAAGCTGTACCTGCGATAGCAGGCGTGGTGCGAAACGCACACAAACCTGCATCAAGGTTAGTCACATCAACGGCTACTGAGTCTGAATCACAGACTTGCCACGGTGTTGTAAGACTAGAACCGGTGATTAAATCATCGGTAATTAGTTCTGATGCTGATACTGGCAAGTGCGTACTGAAGGCTAAACCGACCGCCACGTACCATGCCGTTTTTCGGAAGTTGAACATACCTGAAAACCCTTACGTCATGAAATTAGTTATGGAAATTCCCATGAAACAGTGCAGCACCGGTTATGGAAACGACTAATAAAAACTGATCAACACGCATCGGGCACACTGCAGAAAATATCTTTAACTACTCACACCGCCAATTAGTGAGAGCTACGTTGCAGTTAAGGACTGTTATGTGAGCGTATACATACCCAATAAACGTGCATCCAGGTCATGCGGCAGACAAGAGCCACACAACCACTAGGGATTCCATCGGCCGAAATCACATCGACCTTAGACTGCACCGGATGGTCACAGAAAATTAACAAAGTCAGGGTGCCAACGCGGCAAAGAAACCAAACCACTTCCATCTACTCAAGCCTTAGCCATCGGCAACTCGTTTGGTCGCTTGCGGTAAGCTCCAAAGAAGCAGATCGCTGCAGTGCGCTTTCTGTAACGGCAATACGATGAATCTCTACCCTGCATAACCCACGCTCGGACAACTCCCGTCATCGACCCAACTACGGCGAGCGCACTGTTAAATCGCTCACAGAGTCAGCGAGCGCAGAATTTGTCGGTTGCAATTGCTTGTATTTGGGACTATATTCCCAATTAATAAATGAGCTTAAAGGAATCTACCCATGCGACAGGCCTATCTCACAGCAATTCTTTTTCCGTTGCTGGCAGCATGCAGCTCGTCCGAGGACTCCCGGGTTGAACCGAATCCTGGCGATCCACCGAGCAGCATCACACTCTCCACCGAACAGCGGGCGTCCCTTGCACCGCTCCCTCAGGTAGAGTTTAACGGTCAGTTTGAGACGACAGCGAACCCTGACGCAGGCACCGGAGGCGGTCTGGACAGTTCAGCGGAAGGTCTGGCGCTGGGCAGCAGCACAGCAGATGTAGCGACAGATTCAATTACGATATCTCCTGTGCCGGACCCGGGATTCCCGGTCCAGCCAATACAACCAGGCACCCTGACTGCGGGCGACTATGACGATCATTTAAACCCGCATCTGTACCAATCTTACGCGAGTGATTACCTGACACATCGCGGCCAATGGATTGATGTACCACGTATTGATTTCAACAACCGTATTCAAATTGAAGTGTCAGACCTTGCAGGTCAGCCTGTTGCAGATGCAACCGTTGAAGTTATCTCGCAGAGCAACCAACCGAGTATTACTTTGCATACAGCAGCCAACGGTATGACCGCCATCTACAACGAGCTAGATACATTGCCCGCTAACTTTGATTTGCGGGTGACCGCCGGAGACGGAAGCACCGTACAACAAAACAT
>CAZQKJ010000723.1:0-1909 GCA_964593315.1 uncultured Granulosicoccaceae bacterium | reverse complement strand
ATGCAGGTACGGTTTGGAAGATGCATCCGCCAGCTGCAAGCTGCGCAGAGCTCTCGGTGTTATCGTCGTTAGTTTTCAGTACTACGCCTGCCGGGTCGCTGCAAGCACGCCAGTCGCCAAATCCACCATCAAAGTTTCCCTGATTAAGCAGATTGCCTGATTGAGCTGCGCCAAAGTCCAGTGGGCCGCCGGTGATTTGTAGTGCATCGCAGCCGGCCAGGCCGATTGCCATTGCCACCAGCAATGTTCCTTTTTTTATTGTCGCAGTGTTAGTCATTGGTATTCCTGTCTTCAGTTACATTCATGTGCGCTGATTTGCAAAACTTGTTGCGCCCAGTGGTCGGTATCGGAAAGTGGCGGAAATACCTTAGAATTGTTGCTAATAGAGGGGCGTTGTGAACTGGTTTTGTGAACTTCTGCGGCTGGACGGGGGATCTCATGAATCATAACCTGCAGCAGACGCCACTTTTCAGTACAGTCTTAGCCCACGTGGTTACTTAACTATCAGTGTGAAGTGCAGGCTGTCTTTCTATTTCGGGTCTTTGCCCTGCGTGCAGTGCGCGAGTTGATGTTTGTTGTGTCAATCCGGAGGATCAAGCAAACAATCCGTGTATGTAGAGGGTCTCGGTGCCATCGCGCTCCTGGAACACCCAGTACCTGACGCCGTTGTTATCATCGGCGATGAAATAGTCTCGACGCACATCGGTATCTTCCCACCAGCCGGTCTCTATTCTTTCTATACGGCTGATTCTGGTTAAGCTTGTTTTGGCAGGTTTTGGTTTATCCAGAATCCAAAGAGGGCGGTTGGGCCAATGGGGGTCATAGTCTTCAAGGCCGTCAGGAAAAGATTTCTTCCAGGCTTTTTCGGGGCGATGATCTTCTACTGTTGAAGGTGTGTATAGCGATTCTGTGCCTAAGCGCGAGCCAAGTTTATCAATGATCTCACCCAGGCTTTTTTGTTGGCGCTGGCTTTTATGAAAAAAATCAGATGCATCGCGTTCAACAGGATTGAAAGTATCTGCAAACATATAAAGCCCACACACAAGCCCGGGTAATTCTATTTGTGACAAGCGCTCGGTCAATACCTGATGTAGATGTCCGGGTTGGCTGGTTGCCTGCAGAAAGCGCAATTGTATGACCGTATCCTGATGACGCTCGTGTCGAAGTGTAAAAGAATAGCCATTGACTCCGCAGTCACGTGAGATCAGAAAGGCACTAAGTTCACCGGTCATGCGTTGGGTGGCAAACTGCAGCGCATTGGTGTCTGGCACTTCAACTGGAAGATCAAGCGATCGCTCAAAGATCTCACTACCTCTTATTGGTTTGACCGGATACGGGTGCTTACCCAAAAGATAATCCAGGTACTTAACACATGCGGGTCCGAAGCGGCGCGTTAGTGATGCCGGAGAGATCGCCAATAGATCACCTATTGTGTAAATGCCGGACCTGCGCAAACCTTCTATTGTGGATAGTTCCAGATCAAGCAGTTCTACAGCCAGGTTTTTTAATCCGTTGTTTAGCCTCTCCAGACGGATGATACCAATGCGATTGTTTGCTTGTGCCAGCAGGTTTGCTGCCAGTGGTGTGGGTGCAATACCTATTTGTGCGCTGTACCCAAGCTTTCCTAATTCCTGTTCTATAAGGTTTGTCAATATTTCGAATCCCTCGAACAGTTTTTTGCTGCCTGCTATTTCTATCAGTAGATGATCGGGCGGGTGCAGGCTGACGACCGATGAAAACTGCATAGCCCATTCGCCTAACTGGCGTAATAGTGTTGTCTGATGTACTTCATCGTATTCAATGACAGTGAGTGATGGACAGAGTGCATAGGCGCTGTTGAGCGTCATTGAGCGAGTGATGCCGGAATCTGCAGCACTGCTGGTACAGCTTATAATCTGTTGGCGATTTT
>CAZQKJ010000722.1:0-1913 GCA_964593315.1 uncultured Granulosicoccaceae bacterium | reverse complement strand
TAAAAACAGCAGCAGTAATATCGCACCTCCTACCAGTAACGCTAGTCCCATTGATTCAAACATATTACCCTCCTGTATCTATAGTTATAATAATCGCGGAACAACTGTCGCGGTTTCAAGGCACAACCCCTTGTACCTTCTAATATGCTGACAAATTACGTTTTTTCAAGATCTTCGCCTTGAAAATCTGCACGTTAGCATGCAAAGCGTTGCTTCTATGCGAGTTTATTTTCCAGTTTTACTGGCAACTTTTATCTACAGGCTTCACTTCCCTGTTTTAGTCCACGATCCCACTCCCGGGCTTACTTCTCTAGTGGCAACAACGCAAATAAACGGCCTTTTTGTTTCATCTCTCCAGCGAGTCGTCTGGCACCCTCTCCGGTTCCAAAAAAAACATCGGCGCGCACTGCCCCTCTAATAGCACCACCAGTGTCCTGAGCTACCATCAATCGTTGATATTCACTGCCATCAGGTAGAGTGGTATCAAGCCATACAGGTGTGCCCAGCGGAATCACTGTTCTGTCCACAGCCACACTGCGCTCTGCCGTCAGCGGCACATTGAGCGACCCTCGCGGTCCTTCATCGACGTCCTCTCGCAAGTTAAAAAATACATAGCTCGGGTTGGTGTTCAAAATTTCATCGGCGCGCTCGGGGTTGTTATCGAGCCATTCACGAATGGTAAACAAACTGACATCGGCCAGATCAATTGCGCCTATTTCTACCAGTTTTTTTCCAATGGCAAAATACGGATGACCATTCTGATCTGCGTAATCAAGACCCACAACCGTGTTATCAGCCAGCCTCACTTTTCCGGAACCCTGTATCTGTAAAAAGAAAGAACCATAAGGATCATCAATCCACAGCAACTCTTGCCCCTGCAGTGGTTGCTGCTCTCCATCTATGACTTCTCGTGAGTGAAACGGCACCAGTTTATTGCCATCGATACGACCGCGCAGGCGCATACCTTTAAGATCGGGATAAAGACCCGCCAGCTCTACTGTGAACATTTCCTCGGGACGCGAGTAAACCGGGTATTGATAGGTTTCTGTTTTGGTCAGGCTACCGTTTAAAATTGGCTCGTAGTAGCCAGTAATGAGACCCTCGGGTTTACCGGTTTTGCTATTCACCCGATGCGGTACAAAATGCCGCTGAAGAAACTCACGCGCTGCGGCATCAGAAGGTGTGGCGTTGACAGCCAGTTCTTCACAGATAGTTGCCCACTGTTCATCTCCGCTGGACATACGCGGACACTGTGCCTGCAACGCCTGCCACACCTGCGAGATCCGGTCTTTGTCCCAGCCACCAAGCTCGGACCACCCGACCGGCTTACCGATTCCTGGATCAGGACGAAAGAAAACGCCGCACGCCGTCAGCGTGACGACCGTAGTACAGGCAATCAGTAAGAAGCGCAGTAGTTTCAATGGCAGCAAACCGGTCAAAAAAAACCAGTGTAACCCACCGGACTAGCAGTGAATCAGATACACGCTATTGTAATGCTGCGGCTCGACGACAGTGAAGGCTTGCGACTGCCATTAACAGCAGCAGTAAAAATAATGGATCGAACGCCGCGCCATTAATCAACACACAACCACTTCCGGTACCAACATTTATCACCGTGGGCAGCAATTCGCTATCGACACCACCCGGATTCAAGATCGCCATCGGTTCTGAGCGATCAATCTGTATCAGATAGGCAACCAGATCATCTAGATCTGCAGCACTGAGGCGTGTCACATCAAAGCCGACTTGCGATGAACTGTGCGCCATGACAGCCGCTGCAAGATCAGGCGCTGAGCCATCATGAAGATAAGGTGCTGTATGCCACAGACCTCTCAGAGTCGGGGTATCCAGACCATTGCCAACCAGCGCCTGCCCCAGTCTGCCGCCGGTATCGTTATCTACACTGCCTATAT
>CAZQKJ010000721.1:0-1918 GCA_964593315.1 uncultured Granulosicoccaceae bacterium | reverse complement strand
ATAGACGGGCCGGAGAGATCACCCTGTGTCTCATTTTGTTCCGCGTAGCCTGGGGTTTTAGTGGCAGCAGCACGGCGAGGCTGCTGCCTCTGTTCAGATCATTAAGAGACGTCGTAAGCCATCTTGGGAGCTTGTTCAAACGCCGAGGTGAAACAGTGCATCAATACGGGCACAATGCGGCAGGCGGTTATGCTGTGCTGGTGCTCCTACTGGTCGTTGCTATCCAATGCATCACGGGGATGTTCATTGCAGACGAAGATGAATTCATTGAGGGTCGTTTTTACGGTGTGTTCAGTAGCGATGTGGGGGATTTTCTCTACGAAGTACACCACTTGAATGCCCACCTCATCCAGATTTTGGTACTGGTGCATATAGCCATGATTCTGTTCTATTGGTTGTATGCAAAAACTAACTTAATAAAACCTATGCTTACTGGTTTTGGTGTCAATAGCAACGATACCCGAGAACCTGAAATAACGAACAGCTGGTACGGGCTGTTAATCGCAGTTGTCGTCGGTGTGGTTTTCTATTTTGTGTTTGCCCGTTAAGCGCATTACTCGATCCCGATTAAGAAGGCCAATTGCAGATCAGACGATCTGTATAAAGACGTAAGCGCAAAGACTGTAATCCGGCATTAAGCCCATGCCATCACACCTTTTTGTTGAGACTATCGCTATAAATGTTAAACGCGTCGATAATCGCTGAGCGAGAATATATTTTAGCTTCCAACCTTAGCATGTAGTTTTTTACCCGCCTGCGTAACTAGGCACTCGTCAATGGTTCCATCGCAACGATCAAGAAGCTCAAGCTCTGTTTCTGTAAACGTGAATCTGCCAGGTTGTGGCGGCTGTATTTCTGTTAGCGTTAGAGACAGTCTAGGGAATCCGGAAGCAACTTCGCAATTGGTTTGCACATCGCCATTGCCATTGGCTTCCTGTCCCTGACCATTACATGTATCAATGCCCGCACCACCATCAATGGCGTCATTTCCCAACCCACCCGTTATGATGTCGTCACCCGCTTCCCCGTTCAGATCATCGCGTTGGGCAGCACCTGCAATTACATCAGCACCGTCACCTCCGTAAATAATATCTCTGCCTCTTCCGCCATTGATATCATCCGCGCCATCTCCTCCATGGATAGTGTCAAGACCTTGGTCGCCTTTTACAACATCACCAAAATCTGATCCCCAGATCTCATCGTTGTTTCCCTGGCCTCGTATAAACGAACCGCCCTGGCTGTATGAATAAATCTCATCACTCCCTGATCCACCAAATATTTTATCCTGCAGGGACGTCTGATTATTGCTTTCAAGGTAGTCCACTCCGGCTTGCCCGTATAAATGGTCATCATGCTGTGAACCGTATAAGAAATCATTGCCGCTACCACCAAATATATCATTGGCTGATGAGTCGACTCCAAATCCGTCGCCGCCAAATATTGTGTCTGAACCGGAGCCGCCGAAGATTATATCGAATCCATCACCACCACAGATAGTGTCGTTTCCTCCAAGTCCATTGATAGTATCGTCTGCCGACGTACCTAAAATAACGTCGGACCCAGAAGTGGGAGACTGGCCAAGATTTAGATCGACAGTCACTGTAAGACCATTACAGGTCAAAGTCAGTGACGGCTCAATTTCGAAAGTACTATCAGAAATATCGTAGAACGTATGAGTAGTCATATCGGTATGAGAAATCATTATCTTCGCATTATCGGTATCGTACGCACTGAGATCGACCACTTCCGAACCATCGTTCGGAGTATCTGCTAGCAGAAGTTCGGAATAAGACAGACCGCTGCCAGTGGTGCTTAAATAGATATTCACAGTAGCTGCTGAAACCGGTGAGGCGTCAGTACCGGCTACATTCCAGGTAACCGTAGTATTTCCGCTAAGCGACTCTCCACCATTAGGACT
>CAZQKJ010000720.1:0-1921 GCA_964593315.1 uncultured Granulosicoccaceae bacterium | reverse complement strand
GTCAATGAAAACGGCGACGTCAATATTGCCGAGGGCGTGGCCGAGGCTGTCCGCAAGCTGCCTGAAACGGGTCTCCCTGCGATTATTCGCCCCGCCTTTACCATGGGCGGCACGGGCGGCGGCGTCGCCTATAACCAACAAGAATTTGAAGAAATCGTCCGCTCTGGCCTTTCGGCCTCTCCCACAAATGAAGTGCTCGTCGATGAGAGCCTCTTGGGATGGAAAGAATATGAGATGGAAGTGGTCCGCGACAAAGCGGATAATTGCATCATCATCTGCGCCATTGAAAATATTGACCCGATGGGCGTGCATACGGGCGATTCTATTACGGTGGCGCCTGCGCTGACCCTTACGGATAAAGAATATCAAATCATGCGCGATGCCTCTATTGCTGTGCTTCGCGAAATTGGCGTTGAGACCGGCGGCTCTAATGTTCAGTTCGGTGTGAACCCGAAAGATGGCCGTATGGTCGTCATTGAGATGAACCCGCGCGTGTCCCGCTCGTCGGCTCTCGCATCAAAAGCGACAGGATTTCCGATTGCCAAGATCGCAGCAAAGCTCGCGGTTGGTTATACGCTGGATGAGCTGGATAATGATATTACAGGCGCGACGCCTGCAGCCTTTGAGCCGACCATTGATTATGTGGTCACAAAAATTCCGCGCTTTGCCTTTGAGAAATTCCCAGGCAGTGAAGCGGTCCTTACAACCGCTATGCGCTCTGTTGGCGAAGCTATGGCGATTGGGCGGACATTCACGGAATCACTGCAAAAAGCGCTGCGCTCTTTGGAAACTGACCTCGTTGGCCTAGACCCGATTGATTTGGGCCTAACCGACCCAGATGAAATCTCTTCTGCGCTTAAATCGCGCCTCTCTATCCAAGCGCCAGATCGTATTTTAGTCATCGCGCAAGCCTTCCGCGCAGGATTTACCGTTGAGAAAGTTCAGCAATATACGAAATTTGATCCGTGGTTCCTGCGCCAGATTGAGACGCTGATTAAAGCGGAGAATTGGTTGTCCGAAAATGGATTGCCAAAAGATGCCCAGACATGGCGCGCAATTAAATCGGAAGGGTTTTCCGATGTTCGGATTGGTCAATTGACAGGTAAATCTGAAAGCGCTGTTCGTAAGACCCGTCACAAGGCAGGCGTGCGCCCTGTCTATAAGCGGGTGGATACTTGCGCGGCAGAGTTTGCAGCCAAAACCCCTTATATGTACTCGACTTATGAGATGCCGAGCTTTGGCGGCGATGTGCAAAATGAAGCCCGTGTGTCTGACCGCAAGAAGGTTGTTATCCTCGGCGGCGGACCTAATCGCATCGGCCAAGGTATTGAATTTGATTATTGCTGTTGTCACGCGGCCTACGCCATGGCGGAACTCGATATTGAATCCATCATGGTCAATTGTAACCCCGAAACTGTCTCGACGGATTACGATACCTCTGACCGTCTTTATTTCGAGCCTTTGACGGAAGAAGATGTTTTGGAACTTATCCAAGGCGAAATGGCCTCTGGTGAACTCCTCGGTGTTATCGTGCAATTTGGCGGTCAGACACCGTTGAAACTCGCCGAAGCGCTCGAGGCCAATGGTATTCCTCTATTGGGCACAAAGCGCGACGCGCTGGACCGCGCCGAAGACCGCGAGCGGTTCAAAGACCTTGTTGATACATTGGGCCTCAAACAGCCAAATAATGCGATTGCGCGTAATGCCAAAGAAGCGCAGGCGGCAGCCGATATTGTCGGTTATCCGCTTGTCCTTCGCCCGTCTAATGTCCTCGGCGGACGCGGGATGGAAATTGTCGATTCTGATGCAGAGCTAAAGCGCTATATTACAGAAGCCGTGAAGGTCTCTGGCAAATCCCCACTTCTCATTGACCAATATTTGCGTGATGCGGTGGAAGTCGATGTCGATGTCATTTGCGACG
>CAZQKJ010000719.1:0-1921 GCA_964593315.1 uncultured Granulosicoccaceae bacterium | reverse complement strand
GGATCTAAACGTTGGCTACGCGGATCCATACACACAGTACTCATGGTTGCTTCACGGTGGTGGTTATGATGCTTTGAACAAACTATACAACCCACAGGATATGGAATTTGTAGGCTGGTGGATCCCGGGCCCTGAGTCTCTGGTTTCTACCAAATCTTTCACTGGTATCGATGACCTCAAAGGCTGGAAATTCCGTGCACCTCCAGGTGTAATCACTAACATTTTCGAAAAACTCGGCGCATCACCAATCGTGATGGATTTCAACGAGATCTTCACAGCACTTGAAACCGGTATTATCGATGGCGCTGATGCATCTACCATTGCCAACAACGTAGGCCTTGGTCTGTATGACATTGGTAAGAATACGAATTACCCGGGTTTTCACTCTATGCCTGCTGACCATCTTGCCTGTCGTAAAGACATCTGGGATGAAATGCCAGAAGCGCATAAGAGAATCATGAAAGTTGCCATGCAGGCACTTGGATTGAAAACCACAACCAAGCAAGGCATTGAAATGCAGAAGGCTGCTGCTGAACTCCGCGCAGCGGGCGTGGAGCTTAACACTTGGTCTGACGAAGACATGGGTAAATACCGTGCCGCTGTTGCTGAAACCTGGGAAGAGTATGCGACTACTCCAGAAGCTAAAGAACTTCTGGGCGCACACCTTAGCTTCCTTAAGGAAATCGGCGCAGTAGAGTAATCGAATAACGATTGCGCATGTGGAGGCAGGCGATTGCCTGTCTCCATATTTCAAGTTGCAACTCCGGCTTGTTACGCCTGACAATTCCCAATGTGCTGACAGGTGCTGCATCTGCACCAAAATCAAAAATAATTACTATCGACTGACCTCCTTCAGGCAAGGTCAACCAATAATACAAGGCTGTTGTGCATTTGGCTGACGAGCCCAATCCCGGCACAGCTTACAGGTGGCGTATAAACCGCTCACGTTGCGAGGAAATATGAAAGAAGAAAAGTCCGGCAACCTAAAAGAATGGATTATTCCTTTCCTGTTCGTGCTCTGCGCCGGATGGGCCATCTGGCACGCACCAGCATACATTCTCGATTTCTGGCCGCATGATGACAATGCCAGCTTAACCACACAAATGACAGAGATGCATAAGCGCAAAGACGTCACCCCGGATCTCCCGGGTTTGCTAGGTGGCGTCTCGGATATAGTCGATATTGCAGCCATCTTGCTGCTGCCAGTTATTTTTATTGTCGGTGTTAAAACCGTTGTTCTGGCACCAATGGAATTCCCGCATCACAGCCGTATAGACAGGATTGCAATGTTTATCGGCCGCATCGTGATGATACTGATCATTTCTATGACCAGCGTGATGCTCTTTGAAGTCTTTTTACGCTACGCACTCGAAAAACCAACCTTGTGGGCTAACGAGCTAACGCTATGGATTGGCGGTTTTGTTTTTATGCTATCCGGCGTCTATGCCATGCAGCAACGCAGTCATATAAGGATATTTATTCTCTACGATGTCATGCCTCGCTGGATGCAACACATGTGTGATGTCATTTGGGTTGCACTGCTATGGTTCTTTGCCATCTGCCTGGTATTTGGAAGTTACAAGCAGGTGTTCATCAACAAGTTCTACAAATGGCAAACATTTGGTACTGCATTCGATCCCCCTATTCCAGCGACCATTCAGCCAACCATCCTCATCGTTATCTGCCTGATCAGTTTGCAGGCACTCCTTAACCTGATAGCGGACTGGGGTCGTGACCCGGCTGATCTGCTTGAAAAAGATGTCGTTGATCAGGAAGAGCTGAGCGCGCTCAAGAAAAGCGCAGGAGCAAGCTAATGGACGTCGGTACTATTTCAATAATCCTGATCGTGAGCCTGATCTTCATGCTCGCCATCGGCATGCCGCTTGGCTTTGCATCTGCTGTGCTCGCAGCAGTTGTCATG
>CAZQKJ010000718.1:0-1921 GCA_964593315.1 uncultured Granulosicoccaceae bacterium | reverse complement strand
CTGACGATCCAAGATCATGCAGCTCGTCCGGATCATTCAAACAATCAAACAGCATGGGTCTGAACCCACCTTCAGCATGCATGAATTTCCAACGCTTATCCGCAACCATAAAAAGTCTTGCATCACGCGGTTGCAAATCCAGTTTTGCAGCTTGCATAGTGGCCGAATAATCAAACTCACTGATAGCAAACTCTCGCCACTGTGAAGGAGTATCACCGTGCAAAAAAGGCAACAATGATCTACCTTCGACAATATGATCCGGCACAGTACCACCCGCGGTTTCTATAAAGGTGGCAGTCAGATCAATACTCTCCACCAATGCATCGCAGCTTGTACCACGACTGCCATTTGAGTCGCTCGACGGATCATAGATTATCAACGGCACTTTGACCGAGCACTCGTGAAAGAGATCCTTTTCTCCCAACCAGTGATCACCGAGATAATCACCGTGATCAGACGTTAAAACAATCATGGTGTCTTCCATGGCACCACTGGCCTCCAGATAATCGAGCAACACTCCGAGCTGATCATCGCACTGCTTAACAAGCCCCATGTATGCTGGCACCACTTTCTCACGCATACCCGGTGCCCCGATTGCTTTGGCTATGGCGTTATTGAAATAAGCTTCGAACACAGGGTGAGCATTCTCTTTCTCGGCCTCACTGCGCACAACCGGTAACACATGACTGGCATCATACATATCGTGGTAGGGCCTGGGCACGATGTACGGCCAGTGAGGTTTAATAAAAGACAGATGGCATAACCATGGCTTATCGGGTGGAGCATTTTCTATGAAATCAATTCCACAACGTGTCAGCCACGGAGTTTCAGAATCTTCTTCTTTAATGTTGGCGGGCTTATCCGTGTGTTTCAGCAACCAGCCAGAAGCCAGCTCCATGTTATCTTCGACTCCGGAGTTAGCGTAGTCGTGCCACGGGTTATCACCGGGATATTGCTTTTCTTTCAAGTACTGATTATACGGCGACGGCTTGGCATCGTACCGGCCGTCTGGTCCTTCCGCCCAGAGTCCGTCATCTCTTGTGTGAACATCAAAACCGCATTCGGATACTCGCGCACCAATGATACTCTCTGCATTGATGCCCAGACGCTGCAAACCCTTTTCATCAACAGCCATATGTGTCTTGCCTACCAGCCACGCATCCATTCCACAGTCACGCAGATGATCTCCGAGTGTGATCTCCCCTACCTTCAATGGAAAATTATTCCATGCGGCACCATGGCTTTGTACATATCGCCCGGTATAGAAGCTCATTCTTGAAGCACCACACACCGGCGACTGCACATAACAATTGGTAAACCGTACGCCTCGCTGGGCCAGTCGGTCAAAGTTGGGAGTTTCAAGGTGCGGGTGACCTGCACAGCCAAGATAGTCATAGCGCAACTGGTCATACATGATAAACAGGATATTTCGGGCGGTAGCCATAGAGCAATCGATCAACCGGTGCGAAGGTGACGTATCTTAGCAAATAGCTGTCACCGCGGCATTGCAACTAATATGACGTGCCAGTAGCTCGCCAACAGATATCGCTACGGGCGCGATTGACGCATGGCAAGGTACATACCGGGCAAAATCAAACAAGCGCCCACCCGCATGATACCAACGCGGCGGCTCGCCAAACATCCACCACGCAATCAGCGCTGTATACAACGGGCTTACATAGAAGACCAATCCGGCCCTGGACGCACCCAACTCTTGCTGCAAAAAGGAATAAGCCTGATACGCACCAAAGCCTGGTAACACCGCCGCGACGATAATCAACCCCATTGCCTTAGAGGGATTGATCGGTAAACCCGTATTCAGGACTTCTGCGAGCGTAAAAGGTGTAAGCACAATAAGACCACCCGCTGTTATCACTGCCAGACGGCTAAAGGTGCCAAGAGCGCTGGGCCATTTACGCAA
>CAZQKJ010000717.1:0-1925 GCA_964593315.1 uncultured Granulosicoccaceae bacterium | reverse complement strand
ATAAGAGCTTGCGGGTAATGGTCCATTCAGTCGGCAGTATGCTGCGACCTGTTTCTGGACCGCCGCCAGCTACAAGCGTATTCTGATGAGTCCGATCCGGCACCGTGAAACTCTGGTCCCATGGTCGTTATCGTCACTGCGCCATAAATAGAGGTGTAATCATTGGAAGTTAACAACAAGCGGGCACTGATCGAGGGCACTCCAGTGCTGGTGGTGATCGATATCCAGGGAGGAGAGTCACCGAGTGATGAGCCATCATCGATGCCTTTTATGTCTGACTATCAGGAATACATGGGGCGAGCACCTTCAATCATTCAGGCTGCGCGTGAAAGCCAGGTGCCTGTGGTTTTTTTTCAGGAGGCACATCGCAGGGATCTGATAGATTTTGGCCGCGAGCTGGATGGTGCAGAGGGCATTCATTTACTAGAGGGTGATCCTGGTACAGAAATAGACCCTGCTGTTGGTATGCGGTCTGATGACTACTTTATTCGCAAACGCAGATACTCTTGTTTTTTTGGTACCGAGTTTGAAATTTTATTGAAAGGATTGAAAGCAGATACCTTGATTTTAATCGGTGGCCATACTGATGTTTGTGTGCATTACACTTTCGTTGACGCGCATCAACATGATTACTTTTGTCGCGTGGTTGAAGATTGCGTAGCCGGTTCCAGCCAGGAGGCTCATGATGCGGCACTGGCTGCAATGGAATATTTACAGACCGGTGCGCGCTGCACTACCGCACAGATAAAATCTGCATTTCAGTCAATGAGCTAGTACCTATCCAGTCTCGCTTTCCGGTGTAAAGGTGGGTGTTTATTTTAACGGAACAGTCAATGGCATTACCCACGGGCTGGCTGGACTGCGATTGACTGCGAGTAAATTGATATTCGGGTCAATGAGTATCTGCTTAGGACGACCGTTAAGAGAGCATTTAGCGTCTACCCTCACTTCGATGTTTTGATAGCCTTTGTCTTGCCATTCCTGTTCCAGAAATTCTGCGAACTGCCAGAGCATGTCCGGGATGCAAACCATTTTTCTATGTTGCTTGGGCCTTAGATAGGTTCCCGGGTTGATGGTCCAGTCTCGATTGCCATCGGTTACGGTAAAAGTGGCGGAACCGCTTTTGGAACGTAGTTTCATTCTCCAGCTAAAGCGATGCCCGTCTTCATTCCACGCGACATCCCCTGGGTGGAGCCAATGTCTTAGTGGTACAGCTGCCTGCACAATCAGCCATACAGCCATGAACGTCATAGTGGCGTATTGGGCGGGCGTGCCGTACTGCACCTGAATGGTCTGTGCTGGCTGATTAATCTGTGTGGTACCACCGCCGCGTTTTAGTCGTTGATACACTTTACGTGGCCAGTCCGGTGGCAGAAACAGAAAGCTTGCAAACAGGGTGAACCACGGAAATATGCCGATATTAAATACGAAATGATTGATGACGTGGAAGCATGCGTAAGCTGCGATCACCCATAAGCGCCAGCGTTTAAAAAACAGCAGTGGTGCACCCAGCAGGTGCAGTGCGATAGCGCCATAGGCACCCAATGCAATGCCGACATCATTAGTGATGGTCGTAAAAAATTCGGGAAAATCGGGGCGCGATGAGTGCATCCACATTCTTAGTGGCTCAAGCTGCAGCCAGTCTGTGTTGAGCTTGGCGAGTCCCGCGTGAATCAGAATGATCTCCAGTTGAATCACCAGCACAACAATGCACCAGCGCGGGATTGTACGGCTTTCAATATGTATGTTTTTGCGAGCATCCCATGACCACAGGCAATTAGCGGGTAAAAATAACATCACGATACAAAACAGAATCACCATATAGTAGTGGTTCAAATACAGTGACTCGTCTAGCAGGAAAGTGTAGCTGAACAAGACAGTGAACAGTGTCATCGCTAAGCGGTACCGATACCCCAACATAATAG
>CAZQKJ010000716.1:0-1928 GCA_964593315.1 uncultured Granulosicoccaceae bacterium | reverse complement strand
GCAAAACAACGTAACCATGCGCTACGAACTACCATCACGTCTGGTTGTCGCTGTAGGAGGCAATGCAACGCACCCTGAAGACATAGAAGGCACTTCGGCAGAGCAGGCAGCTATTGCTGCAACAACAGCCAGGTCACTTTTGCCGCTGACCTCACTAAACAACGAACTCATCATCACCCATGGGAACGGCCCGGTAGTAGGCAAGATTCTGATGCGCCAGGTACTCACCCGAGACACCATTGCTCCAATGCCACTGGACATTTGTGTTGCTCATAGTCAGGGCGGTATTGCCTACCTGTTAATGCAGGCCATTGAAAACTCGCTGCGCGAGATCGGAAATGATCGACACTGCGCTGTGTTGTTAACGCAAGTTGAAGTCGATGCAGACGACTCGGCCTTTGACAACCCCAGTAAACCGATTGGCGCGTTTTATAGTGAAGAAGAGGCTAAACAAATCAGTCGTGAGCTTGGCTGGCAGATGAAAGAAGATTCCGGGCGCGGGTGGCGACACGTGGTGCCATCCCCCAGACCACAACATATATGTGATATATCACTTGTACAAGAGTTGTCGCAACGTGGCACGATTGTTATAGCCGGTGGTGGTGGAGGCATACCCGTTATTCGACAGGCTAAAGATGTTAGAAAAGGCGTTGCCGCTGTTATCGATAAAGACTTAACGTCGGCGCACATGGCCAACATCATGGATATACCTGTGTTGATGATTCTAACGGCGGTAAAGCAGGTGGCTATTCACTTTGGCACCAGTAAAGAGCGGCTGCTTGATCAGGTATCGCTTAGTGAACTCAAACAGTATCGTCAGGACGGGCATTTCCCCGAAGGCAGCATGGGTCCCAAAATAGATGCAGCCATTGGTTTTCTGGAAGCGGGTGGCAAGCGTGTTGTTATTGCTCATGCAGAAGAAGTGCTGGCGGCGCTGACTGGTGAATCCGGCACGCACATTGTGAGTGACCATACGGTTGCATAGTAATCAGTTCGCCACTTGTCAGTTACAGTTCGGATGCTATGGAGATGTGATCGCTGAATTGCTGTGTAGTGACAAAGGTGTGCCGTCATTTAGCGGTCACGTTGCCGAGCGATTTGAAAGGTCTGCCTACATTGCTATACAAGATAAGCTTTATTGTGTTGCTCTGCATTCAATAGGCGCAGGTCCGATTACCTTTCTGCTAGGTGATTCAGCGCAGTCACTGCCAGCCGAATTTGAAAAGGGGCGAGATTTTCGATTGTCACTCGACGCGCTGGAGTTTGACAAGGGCGTTCGAATTTCTTTGCGCAACGCAGGTATTTATAACTCGAATGCCATCGTGCCGCTGTCGCGTGAGTGGTCTGTACATAGTTGGAGCGATGCGTTCGCAAATTTAGACTGTATTCCAGAAGATGGATTATCCGCTGTACGTATCGCAAACTGGCAAACCAGTTACGAATGTAATCCGTTATTGAGTTATGTTGAAAATGACATAGAGAATCTCTCTCATCTGATTCAGGTGGGTCTGATTGAAATGGGCGGCCAGTTGGCATCAGGCAATTCACACCAGCAGCACATCGCAGAAAAACTGAATACGGTGGTCAGTGACTATGGCATCAGCAAGCTTATCGGTGCGGGCCCCGGACTAACGCCCTCCGGTGATGATTTTATCTGCGGTGTCTTCCATGCACTTCATGTTCGAGAACTTGGTGCGATTGCTCTGGGTATCTTCGCGTGCATACGGGGAGAGATTATTGTTCGTACCAATGCAGTATCAGCCACATTTATTGAGCACGCCGCCCATGGACGAGTGGACCAAACTACCCGTAATTTGATTATGGCCATGTCACGAACCGATTCGGTTCGGACTCACAGTGTGGATACAGCCATTGTGGATAAGCTAGGCAAAATGGGCCATACATCTGGCTGGGATTGGTTAAGTGGC
>CAZQKJ010000715.1:0-1931 GCA_964593315.1 uncultured Granulosicoccaceae bacterium | reverse complement strand
CACTGTTCCAGTCGCACTCACTCAAGACCTGCCCGAGCAGCAATAATAATCATCGTACACCCCTCTACTACAGACAAAAACTACAATCCGTCAGTGTGAGACCTAAGCTTGAGAAAGTCGTAGACCGTCTCCGCACAAATACGGATTTGTGTTACTGAACAACGTGATTAACGCCACACTTCAATGATGTGAAACTAATCACAGAGCTGGAGTACAATCTACTTTGCAGCAGTCAGATCACTATCAGGTTTTTCTCCATGACACCGGCAATAAAAATCCTGCAGAAAGAAAAAATTGATTTTGAAATTCGTGAGTATGAAAGCGATGAACAGTCTTCCGGTTACGGCATGCAGGCGGCTGATGCACTGGATCAGGATCCACATCAGGTGTTTAAAACACTACTGGCAGTCATAGATGGCAATGTACGCAAGCCGGTGGTAGCAGTAATACCAGTAGCACATCAGTTAGACCTTAAAAAGCTAGCCAGTCATTTCGGTGGGCGTAAATCTGCCATGGCTGATCCGGCCATCGCACAACGGGCAACAGGCTATATAGTCGGTGGTATAAGCCCGTTAGGCCAGAAGCAAAAACTACAATGCGCCATAGATCAATCCGCATTAAACTTTGAAATACTTTTCATCAGTGGTGGCAAACGAGGATTGCAGCTGGCAGTCAATCCGCATGATCTCATACAGGTTATCGGTGCGTCAGTGGTGGACCTTGCAAGATAAAAGCTTCGGGCGATAATTAAACAGCTTAGCTAAAAATTAAAGCTGCGATGCCGTTGCGGTAATAATTTCACTCAAGCTTATCAATCACACTGTAGATAGCATCAACACATGAAGAACCGAGCTTGCCTGATCGACTACCAGACCAGCCATAATGCGGATCGGGCGTGTTAACTGTATCTTTAAACGGCATTTCAAGCGTCATAGCCAGACAACCAAACTGCTCTGCCATATAGCTGCTGCAGATCCCGTAGTTTGCGGTGTTTGGTGAACTAACCGGATAACCAACAACGGTTTGAAAGTCAGGATTATATTTCTCCAGGTTAGATTTGAATAACTCTTGTAATTCCTTTCGTTGCTCAGTCCATGAATGAATGCCTTCTGTGCCTGCAACAAAATTGTATGGTAATGCTTCGTCACCGTGTACGTCGAGATTCAGACTCACACCGGTTTGCTGCATTTTCTTTTGCACATGATAAACCTCGGGTGAGTATTCGAGAGTTGCCTTATCCCACTCACGATTAAGATTGATACCTTTGGCATTGGTTCTTAAATGACCACGATAACTTCCATCCGGATTCATATTGGGCACCACCAGAAACTCAGCACGCTGCAACAGCGCTTTGGCAACCGCATCGTTGGTATCCAGCAGGCGAGACAGATAACCTTCCATCCACCACTCCGCCATGGTCTCTCCAGGGTGTTGCCTGGCAATAGCCCATATTTTTAGCGGTTTTTCACGATCTCCGATACGGATTAAATCGATATCGCGACCATCATGAGTCTTACCCAGTGACTCAACAGATACTCTTGAATCTATTGCACATTGCGCTATCAGTTTCGTGTGTTGTTCAAGGGAATAGGGTTCAAAGTAGGCAAACCAGACCACATCTGACTCGGTTTGCAATGCAAATTGGAGCTCGCCATCAATATACTGGGTATCTATACGAAACCATTCGTTGTGATCATAAGATGCTACAACCCGATAGTCTTTCCAGCCATCCGGATAAGATGATGACCCGGCATTCTCTATTCGTAGCTGATATCTATTTCCTGCAGGGGCTGTCATGCGAAAGTAAAACCACTGAAAAAATTCACCGCCCGCATCAGGAGTAATGTTCAGTCGTATGTTGTCAGGATTCTCGCAACCAATACACTCAATGTTGCCTCCATCGAACTGATTGCTAATCACTACAGACACTA
>CAZQKJ010000714.1:0-1938 GCA_964593315.1 uncultured Granulosicoccaceae bacterium | reverse complement strand
GACACAATCCCCTGGGTTGCCGTGTATTCAAAGCCAAACGGTGATCCGATCGCCAACACCCACTCACCCACGTTAACCGAGCTGGAATCGCCAAGACTCAATGTGGGTAAATCGGTACCGTTGATCTTTAACAACGCAATATCACTGCGCTTATCGCTACCAATTAACTCAGCCGCATACTCTCGTCGGTCAGGTAACGCTACGGTTATCTCGCGAGCATTGTCCACCACATGCGCATTCGTCACGATATAACCATCTTGTGAAATAATGAACCCGGAACCAAACCCGCCACTACGGCGATTTTCAGGTGACGGATTGCGTGGCAGGTTGTCAAAATACCTGCGCAATTGTTCCGGTATCTCCTGCCCCTCAAAGTCAGAATCAGCATTTTGACGTACACCAGTTACCGATATTTTAACCACTGCACTGCCCTGGTCTTTGACCAGCTGTTCAAAATCAGGCACTTCAAGCGCGATAGATTGATTCGAATAGAGTGAGGCAATCAGCAACAAACTCAGTCCGATGAGCCAGTGCATTATCGAGCCATAGCCTCTGCTACCTGACTGACTATCATTACCCCCGATACGTGCATCGAGTCGAGTGCCACTAAGGCATAGTGTATTCATCACAGTTCTCCAGTGAGGGCATCGATTAGTCGATGCCTTGAGTTTCAGCGAATGAGTATCATCCGATGCAGGAAAGACTATGGATATTTCCGCAAAGTTCAAAATCGGTATTATTTACCGGGTAAGATTTACCCCCGTAAAACAACAGGTCGTTTATACTTGAACGGATGAAAAACAACACGGTATTCACACTGCTCGGCACAGGGTCTTCCGGTGGTGTGCCTCGTATAGGCAATCAATGGGGTGCATGCGATCCATTGAACCCTAAAAATCGCCGGCGACGCTGCTCAATGCTGGTAGAACGCCACGCCGGTAGCGCTCAAACCACCGTGCTGATAGATACCGGTCCCGATATGCGAGAGCAACTGCTTAGCACGAATGTCACCTACCTGGATGCAGCCCTTCTCACCCATTCACATGCCGATCATATCTTCGGCCTTGACGATCTGAGACAACTCGCCATCACCCACCGGGAACGGGTCAATGTGTATATGGATCAATCGACCTCAGACAAAGTAATGCAGGCATTCGGTTACTGCTTTAATCAAGCACCCGGCAGCAGTTACCCGGCTATATGCGAAGAGCACAGGTTAACCTCAGGCCAAACGATAAGCATCAACGGCGAGGGTGGCAGCATCACTGCTCTGCCATTTGAAGTGAACCATGGAGATATTACTGCTCTCGGCTTTCGCTTTGACGATCTGGTCTACCTGCCTGATGTTAAGACAGTCACTGACCCGACTAGCCTTGCCGTCCTAAAAGATGCCGACACACTCATTCTTGACGCATTGCGCTATACTACGCACCCGACACATATGAATGTTGAAGAGGCGATCGCTTTCATCGATCAGCTACAACCCCGTCGCGCTATTCTCACCAATATGCACATAGACATTGACTTTGAAGAATTGAGCCGCCAGTTGCCCGACCACATTGAAGTCGCCTACGACGGACTCACCATCCAATACAACTAATCCAGTACAACTAAAAAGACCGCATGAAAATCGCCACATGCATCTATACCCGGAACCAAAATAATGGCCAAAGACGACAAGAAACCAAAGAAGAAAGACTCAATCAGCAAGAGCGGCAAGGCAGATAAAAAGCCTAAAAAGAAAAACTCAAAAAAATCTGACAAAAAAAAGCATAAAAAGCATGCCATAGTAGATGGCATCCCCACTGACCTTGTCTATGTAAAAGACAGCGTTATTCACGGCAAAGGCATGTTTGCGGTCAAGAAAATCAAGAAAGATGTCACTCTGGGCCCACTGCTTGGCAGACCTACAAAAAAAGATGGCACTTACGTTTTGTG
>CAZQKJ010000713.1:0-1939 GCA_964593315.1 uncultured Granulosicoccaceae bacterium | reverse complement strand
GTTTACGTACACAGTAAAAGATGATGTTGGAGAGGTTTCCAATTCGGCAACGGTTACAATTGATGTTACAGCAGCCCCCAATGAGCCACCGATAGCGGTAGCAGATAGCGCTGAAGTACAGATCGGTGGATCGATATCAATATCAGTATTGAGTAATGATACAGATCCTGACGGTGTGCTGGATCCGGAATCGGTATTGGTTAGTGCGCCTGCTACAGGGGCAGCATTGTTGGTGTCAGATGGTCTCCTTGAGGGCACTGCAGTTGTCTATACGCATGATGGAACGGGTGGGGCGGGAGACGAGATTACATTTACCTACACCGTCGCGGATGAAAATGGAGCTCAGTCTAACGAGGCATTGGTAACCGTAACACTTGCGGAGGTGCCAAACGTGTTACCCGTAGCCGTGAACGATATGGTTACTGTTACATCGGGTGAGTCTGTATCTATAGATGTTCTCGCAAATGATTCAGATGCAGACAGTCTGCTTGTCAATACTGGTGTCGTTGTGATTGTTGCAGAGCCTGCCAGTGGTTCGGCATTAGTGCAGGAAGACGGCTCTGTTTTATATACGAATACTGTGTCTTCTGCGGAAGTTGTGTCGGATGAGTTCAGCTACAGAGTCACGGATGTAGACGGTGGTGAGTCTGAATTGGCTATCGTATCGATTGCAATTACTCCTGCCGCGAACATTCCTCCGGTGGCTGCGGCAGATAGTGCGACAGTTGAAATTGGTGGCACGGTATCCATTGCTGTACTGGGCAACGATGATGACCCTGATGGCGTGTTGGTTCCTGGTTCGGTATTGCTGAGTGATCCTGCTGTGGGATCGGTAGTGCTGGAGTTAGATCCGGATGAATCGATTGCGGGCACTGCAGTTGTCTATACGCATGATGGAACTGGTGTGGCAGGGGATAACATTGAATTTACCTATACAGTTGCAGATGACGATGGCAATCAGTCCGACGCTGCAGTAGTAACGATAACGCTCACATCTGTACCAAATGAGTTGCCGGTCGCACTAACCGATACAGCCACTGTGACATATGGTGAATCCGTAGAGATTGATGTGTTGGCTAATGATACTGATGTTGATAGTGCGCTGGCTGATACGGCGACAGTTTTTATTGTAGAAAGCCCTGAATACGGCACCGCAGTTTTGCAGGATGACGGGTCTGTTGTCTACACAAGCGTTATAGATGAGCTTGCGGTAGTCCCTGTGCCTGAATCGGATTCATTTAGTTATAGAGTGGTAGATGAAGATGGTGGTGAGTCTGCGCCTGCCGTAGTGAACGTAATAATTACGCCCGTTCCGAATACAGCGCCTTTGGCTGTTGCTGATAACGTGTCTGTGCAAAGCGGTGGTGTGGTGTCTATCGCGGTGTTAAGTAACGACTCTGATGCGACTGGAAGTCTGGATCCGGAATCACTATTGGTGAGTGATCCTTCTATTGGATCCGTAGAACTTGTACTGGATGGTACTGTTGACGGGGCTGCAATCATCTACACCCATGACGGGTCTGGATCAGCGGGTGATGAGGTCACTTTTACGTATACCGTTGCGGATGATAATGGCGCGTTATCGAATGAAGCCATCGTCACAGTAACAATTACGGAAGTGCCAAATGTATTGCCCATTGCTGAAAATGACACCGCCACAGTAGTTGCTGGTGATTCTGTGATTGTGGACGTATTTGCTAATGATTTCGATGAAGATAGCGTTTTGGCTGATACTGCCACCATAGTGATTGAAGAAGAACCACTTAGTGGTACATCTGTTGTACAAGATAATGGTGCTATTTTATATAGCCACGTTGTGGCTGGAGCTGACTCAGACGTATTTACTTATAAAGTAATTGATGCAGACGGTGGCGAGTCTAATGTTGCGTCTGTGACTGTCACAATCGTTGCTGCTAACGAGAATCCTGTTGCTGTAAAT
>CAZQKJ010000712.1:0-1943 GCA_964593315.1 uncultured Granulosicoccaceae bacterium | reverse complement strand
GAACAGGTACTGGAAGAGCTAATCAGCCTCGAGTTAATGCGTCAGGAAGCCATCAAACAAGGCCTGGACAAGAGCCCCAAGATGGCAGCTGAAATGAAGATCATGGAAGGCAGAGTATTGGCTAACGCCCTGCTTAATGAATTCACCGCCACCATAGACACCAGCGATGAAGTCTTGCAAGCGGAGTACGACAAACAGGTTGCCGAAGCCAACGTAGAAGAATTTAATGCCAGTCATATCCTGTTGGAAGATGAAGACAAAGCCAAAGAGGTTATAGATGAACTGGATGACGGTGCCGACTTTGCCAAAGCTGCAGAAAAATACTCAACCGGCCCCTCTGGTCCCAACGGCGGAGATTTAGGATGGTTTGAGTTCGGTACCATGGTGCCTGAGTTTTCAGCCGCAGCCGCTGAACTTGAAATTGGAAAGTACACAGCAGAGCCGGTTAAAACCGAGTTCGGTTATCACATCATAAAACTGGTAGACAAACGCGCTGTGGCACCTCAACCTTTCGAGTCAGTCAAAGATCAGGTACGCGCTATTCTAATGCGCACCAAGGTTGCAGAGTTTGTTGATGGCTTGCACGATGCCGCAGAAATCGAAAGAAAGTAATCTGCAGCACAGATTCACTGAGTAACAGTGTTGAATTTACAGGGCCTCATACTTGTTATGAGGCCTTTTTATTTTCAGATGCCTTGTTTATTAAAATAAGTGGGGAGGGTTAGTTATCTCAGGTTCAATCTGTCAGATAGCGTTTTGCCCTGACCCGACATAAGCCTCACAGGGTTGCTTAGATGAAGACAGGTTAGCTGCTAACATTCAAACAACGATAACTGCCCGGCACAGGCAGCAGCGTCAACCAAAGGGGTTACTGGTGCTGTGAACTGTGAGCAATCCAGTTCAAAATCTCTGCCTACAGAGACCCCTGCTCTTTTACAGGCAGATTCAAACCGCTGTTTAATGATGTCAGCACGTGGCCCACTGCCGATCATGCGCCGACCAAAATCTGCGTTATTTAGTTTGTTATCTCGCACTGAACGTATTGCCTTCATGATGCGTTCGGCGCGCAATGGATAGTGTGCCTTTAGCCATTGCGGAAATAATTGCTGCAGCTCATGTGGCAAACGCAACACAATAGCGTAAGCGGCTTGCGCACCGGCTTCTGCTGCTGCTGTGACGATAGACTCTATCTCCTCTTCATTCAGCGCCGGAATAACCGGCGATACTGAAACCCGTGTTGGAATGCCTGCCTCACTTAATGTCTGTAAGGTTTTTAGCCGTCTGGATGGAGTGGTCGCCCTGGGTTCTAACGTACGTGCCAGCCTACGGTCAAGGGTTGTGATAGTGATACAAACCGAAACAAGATTGTTTTCCGCCAGCTGTGAGAGCAAATCAATATCTCGCTCTATTAAGGATGACTTGGTGATCAGATAGGCCGGATGTTTCGCTTCCAGTAACACATGCAAGATCTCTCGGGTGATGCTCAGTTTCTTTTCCAGTGGCTGATAAGCATCTGTGTTAACACCGATAGCAATCGGCTCACATCGATAATTGCGAGCTGACAATTCACTGCGAAGTAAACTGGCAGCTTCACGCTTTGCATACAGACGAGTTTCAAAATCGAGACCGGCCGAGTGACCAAGATAGGTGTGCGATGGTCTTGCAAAACAATAAATACACCCGTGCTCACAGCCTCGATAAGGATTTACAGATCGATCAAAGTGGATATCCGGAGACTGATTGCGGGTGATGATGGTGCGATTGCTGTCATTGCGCCAGTGAGTAGTGACTCTGGTTTCAGGCTCTATGAATGAGCTCCAGCCATCATCAATATCGTGAGTGCGGCGGCTTTCAAATCGACCAGGCACATTACTGAGAGATCCCCTGCCCCTTCGTACCAACGGAGTCTCACGCATTGTCACTCCACTACTGTATTTTTATAC
>CAZQKJ010000711.1:0-1951 GCA_964593315.1 uncultured Granulosicoccaceae bacterium | reverse complement strand
TGGTGGAATTTGACGTGGCGGGTGGTGAGACCCGGTTGGTTCTGTCACGCGATGATATTGTCGATATGCTGCGACTCTTTATGCCAGACACCAGCAATGAAGCAAAACTGATTGATCAGGTGGACACGCACATCAATAAAGTAATTGAGCTGGGCTTTCTACGCAAGATGAAGTTCACCGAAAAATCTGATCGCGGTAAGCTGGCACACTATGAAGTCAAAAGAATAATCCGCGCCTTTGTCGATGCTCAATGGCTTTCCGAGCTCGATAAAAAGCTTGAAGAATATGCAGCGGTTTTAGGTGGTAATGCGCCCGAAAAAGTTGATGCCAAAACGGCAGTTAAAAAAGATGCCAGCCGCGGTAATTCATCAAACAACTCAGATTCCGCTAAACCGGAAAAAGACTTGGAATCCAAAGATGGTGTTGCTCTTGATGAGAATGTCCCACATACCCGTGGGCTGAATTTCTAATGACGCAAATGCAAACTGACAGTTTTGACTTCGCCGATAGCGAGCAACAAGTGGGGTTTCGCTTGCGCCGCCTGGAGGTCTTTAACTGGGGTACTTTCAACGGTGCGGTCTGGGGGTTTGATATCAGTGGTCGCAATGCGTTGCTCACCGGAGATATCGGATCGGGTAAGTCAACACTGGTTGATGCAGTGACCACCTTATTAGTGCCGGCAAACAAAGTTGCCTACAACAAAGCTGCGGGTGCCGAAGCAAAGGAGCGATCATTGCGCTCTTATGTTCAGGGGTATTATAAATCGGCCCGCGACGACGGCACTGGGTCTGGAAAACCTGTGGCACTGCGTGATCGCAATTCCTACTCAGTGATACTTGGGCAATTTTTCAACGAAGGTTTTGACCAGACGGTGACATTGGCCCAGGTTTTCTGGATGGGCAAAGCACAGGGGCAGCCAACGCGATTCTTTTGTTGTGCTGAGCGTGCGTTGAATATACGTGAACATTTCTCAGGCTTTGGCACTCAGATGCCAGCACTTAAAAAACAACTTCGCAAGGCCGGTGTAGAAATCAATGACCACTTTCCACCTTACGGAGCCTGGTACCGCAGACGCTTTGGTATCGAAGATGAACAAGCGATGGATTTGTTTCATCAAACGGTATCGATGAAATCGGTTGGCAATCTGACAAACTTTGTTCGTCAGCACATGCTTGAGTCGTTTGATGTTAAGCCCAGGCTCGCAGCGCTTGTAGCGCACTTTGATGATTTAAATCGTGCGCACGGCGCAGTGCTTAAAGCCCGACGACAAATACAGCTGCTCAGCCCAATGATCGAAAGCTGTGATCGCCATGCGGAGCTTGCAACAAGAGTGGCCGACTTACGCGCCTGCCGTGAATCACTCAGGCCCTGGTTTGCCACCCTCAAGTTTGAGCTTATCGAGCGACGCCTGGACAAACTACTCCGTGAAGAAGAACGCAATCTGCAACAACTACAGCAGATAACCACCCATCGAGACAACCTGCGTTTAAAAAGCGATGGCATAAGGGGCGATATTGCGGCCAACGGCGGCGATCGTCTTGACAAGATTGATGCTGAGCTATCCCAGGCAAGTACCGAGCGTGACAAGTGCCGGGATGTTGCACGCGATTTTGAAGCGCAGCTGGGCAAAATCGATGAGCCTATGCCAGAGACAGAGCAAGCGTTTTTACAGCTACGTGAGCGCTTTGATACAGAGCAGGAAAAACAAGACGCTCGTACCGCAGAGCTTGACAACCAACAAACAGAAGTCAGTGTTCAGATGCGTGACCGGCGTGATGAACATGACAGCCTAAGTACAGAAATCACGTCACTTGAACAGCGACGCAGCAATATACCGGTGGCGCAAATTCGTTTGCGCGAGGCGCTCTGCCAGGCGACCCGATTGCAAGCTGAAGATGTACCATTTATTGGAGAATTGCTGCAGGTTCGTGAAGACGCACAAGAGTGGGAG
>CAZQKJ010000710.1:0-1952 GCA_964593315.1 uncultured Granulosicoccaceae bacterium | reverse complement strand
TCAGAGGTGCCAGCCAGAGCCATAGCATCACTGACCAGGTAAAATTTGTCGGGCTTTGATTTAGCTAGCCATGCAGCACGTATTGAAGTCGGGTGCACATGTATGCCATCGGCTATTAAACCAAGGTAGACATCATCATTGTCAATGGAGGCCCCCACAAGGCCCGGTTCACGACTCCCTAACTGACTCATGGCGTTGTATAAATGAGTCACACAGTGTGCGCCGGCACGCTGAAATTTCTTGCATATATCGTAGCTCGCGTTGGTGTGACCCAGCGCCACAATGATTCCGGCTTTTGCCAATGTCCTGACCTGCTCACAGGTGACATTCTCAGGGGCAACTGTGACTTTTAGCGCGGGCAAAATCGCGGCTGCATCCAGCAACTGTTCAAGATCCACAGATGTCATCGGCCGAATCAACTGTTCTTCGTGTGCGCCCTTTTTCTCGATTGATAAATGCGGCCCTTCGAGGTGCAATCCCGTAATACCTGCAACACCCCGCTCTATCGCCTGAGCAACAGCTTCAATTGCAGCGCTGGTCTTATCCGGTGAGTCTGTAATGAGTGTTGGTAGAAAACAGGTGGTACCCAGCAAACGATGCGCTTTAGCAATAGTTTCAAGTAGCGCTACAGTCGGACCATCATTGAGCATTACTCCACCGCCACCATTGACCTGCAAATCTGCGTAACCAGGAGAGAGAATATCGCCATTCAGATCAATGATCGTATCGGCGTCTGATGCACCGCCCGCACTCATAGCATTCCATTGTCCACCTTTGAACAGCACGGTATGGTTTTGAAAAAGCGTCACCCCATTGAATATGAGTCCATTGGTATAGGCTACGGTTTCTGTAGTCATAGATACCTCTGCCTTGTGCTAACCGAGACGTTAACCCTCATGCTGCAACTCTTGTAGAAACGCCTGCGCCAAAGCGATTGCGCCATCAATCGGCTCACCCTTGGGACTGGCGATACACGCTTGCAACTCTTTCGGTAGATAATCTTGATAATGAGTTCCCACACCACCCGCTAAACAAATCGGAAGATTTTTAGTCCAGCCAAGTGCGACCAGTGTGTCTGCGATTAATGATGCGCCCTCTGTTAACGCCCTTACCGCGAGCGCATCCTGGCTCGCCGCATATTCAGACACTGATTCTGCCAGTGCACCTATCTCTGCAGGCGTGGCAAGTGCTGCAAAATTCACAATGCCCGACGTACCCTCCAGAACATCAAGAAAGTGCTCGGCAAGCGGTGTTGATTCAAACAAATCATCTACAGTATTCAGCGTTAGAGATAACGCACGCGTACCGAGCCAGTAGGCTGACGCGGTATCACCCAGTACAGGTCCCCAACCACCCGCATAGCGCACTGCGTTGTGACTCTGGAGAGCAAAGAAAGAACCGGTGCCACAGTGACACAAGATCCCGTCATTCATGCCCAGTGCGGCGCGCACGGCACAATGTCTGTCATCTTCTATCTTCAGCTGGTTAAAAGGCAGAGTCTTATGAAGTTTACTTTCGATGGTTTTATCGATAACGCCCGCAAGACCTGCATAGGCGGGTGTGCTATGCAGTTCACTAACCGGCATTGCCAAACGTTGACCGAGTTCCTGCAACGCAGCATTGATAGATTGCACGGTTCCATCAAAATTTGAGCAGGCATTAGAGGCACCACCTTCAACCACTTCACAAAGGTCTGCTGCAACATAAGCAACGCGGCAACGGGTACCACCGCCGTCAATGGCAATGACTGCTTTTCTTACGCTGGTGTTTGTCAAAGGTGGGTGTATCTCAACAGGTATTCCGGGTTCGATAACAATTGTACTGAAGCCCGATTAAATCGTCGGTAAAAAACAGGCCACTGTTGTCTTCCAAAGTATCGCATCCAGCTCGTTTGGCGAGCTAAATGACAACACCATTGCAACGCAGGTTACCACGACCTTGCTACCTTAGTT
>CAZQKJ010000709.1:0-1957 GCA_964593315.1 uncultured Granulosicoccaceae bacterium | reverse complement strand
GTGGAACTGTACTCGAAGTAAGCTGCGCCCCTGTTGTTATACAGGGTAGTACGATCAGTACAACGAAAGAGATTAAGGCTATGGGTGCGATGCAAACAGAATTTCTAAAACCAAAGATCGTTGATGTATCGGCGACTAACGACTGCCACGCCAAAGTAACGCTAGAGCCTCTTGAGCGCGGTTTCGGCCACACTCTGGGTAATGCGTTACGGCGGATTTTGCTCTCTTCCATGCCGGGTGCGGCAGTGGTGGAAGCAGAGATCGAAGGTGTGCTGCATGAGTACACCACTATTGAAGGTGTGCAGGAAGACGTGCTTGATATTCTTCTGAACCTGAAAGATGTGGCTATCGTTTTACATACCAAAGAAGAAGCCAATCTGACCCTGAAGAAAAAGGGACCAGGTGTGGTGACTGCGGCGGACATAACCGTCGATCACGACGTTGAGATCAAAAACCCTGAAAAAGTCATTTGTAACCTGACTAAAAATGGTGAGATATCTATCAACATGAAAGCGCGTAGTGGTCGTGGCTATGAGCCAGCTACACACCGTGCGGTAGTAGAGGGTGAGAATCGGCCTATTGGTGCGCTACAACTTGACGCGTCATTCAGCCCGGTATCAAAAGTCGCCTACAATGTTGAAAGTGCGCGTGTTGAACAGCGTACCGATCTGGACAAGCTGATCATAGATCTTGAAACCAACGGCACGATTGACCCTGAAGAAGCGATCCGAAAGGCAGCGACAATACTGCAGGAACAGCTGTCTGTATTTGTTGAGCTTGAAGCTGAAACGGGTGAAGAGAAAGTCGATGAAACTACCTCTGATATCGATCCAATTCTGCTGCGGCCTGTGGATGATCTGGAATTGACTGTTCGCTCTGCGAACTGCTTGAAAGCCGAGAACATCTACTACATCGGTGACCTTATTCAACGTACAGAGGTCGAGTTACTGAAAACTCCTAACCTCGGTAAGAAGTCACTGACTGAGATAAAAGACGTTCTGGCTCAGCAGGCGCTGTCTCTGGGTATGCGTCTGGAGAATTGGCCTCCACCAGAGTTAGCACGTCCTCGTGGCGATGGCCTGAAGTAGAGCTCGTTGAGAGCGAAGAACAAGATCTGACTGGAAGGTGTAATGCCTTCACACACGAATTTAAGGATGCGAAATGCGACACGCTAAAAGTGGTCGAAAATTAAACCGGAACAGTAGCCATAGAAAAGCCATGTACAAAAACATGGCGGCGTCGTTCCTGACTCACGAAGCGATTAAAACGACTTTGCCGAAAGCAAAGGAGCTGCGTCGTGTAGTGGAGCCGATGATTACCAGAGCAGGTACTGACTCTGTTGCTAACCGTCGAATAGCCTTTGCGCGTTTGCGTGATAAAGAAGCGGTCGGTAAGTTGTTCACAGAAATTGGTCCACGTTTCAAAGCACGCCCCGGTGGCTATACTCGAATTCTCAAGTGCGGATTCAGACCCGGTGATAAAGCACCTATGGCGATCATAGAGCTGGTCGAGAAGTCCGAGGCTCAGCCAGAGTAGAGCCACACCGATATTGCTGTAACAGCTTGTTTGAAAAAAAGGCCCTTCGGGGCCTTTTTTTTTGGCTGACAGTTTTATGGCCGGATGCAACGGTTCTCGGTCACTGTTGATTCACTGGATGTGCCGCTGCAAACCTGCGAAGCATGTCACGTTTTCCCTGCCATGCTGATTGCTGCCCTCTCCTGGTAGACAATTACGCACGTTCTGACGATTCAAGTTTTTTGCGAGCTGAGCGATAACCTGCCTCGAGAGTAAGAATGTCAGCGGGTAATTATCGACGAGTGGTGTGCGATGTCTGTTAGTCACTCTTCCTTAGAATGTCGTAGTTCGGCATATGGTAGATCCTGCGTATACAAAAACAATAATAAAAATCACGGGTTATGGAAAGGCATCGAACAACAAATAAATCAGATCGCACTGC
>CAZQKJ010000708.1:0-1966 GCA_964593315.1 uncultured Granulosicoccaceae bacterium | reverse complement strand
AGTTCGCAGACTTACAACGTTTGTGAAACGCTAAGCGGGCAGGGGACCCACCCTTCTTTCAGAGGGTGGCGCTTTTTTGTTTGCAGATGTGAATTAATCTTACGCTTAGATAAATCCTGACCCTGTAATGCTGCTTCAAATTATGAAACCGGACTCAGATCTGGTTTTGACCGCTTGTCGATAGTTTATTTCAGCAGACACTTGCAGTTAAAAATTGACCGGAGTAGTATCGAAGTCGCTACACCTTCCGCCTAAGGCGACAAACAGGAGATATCAAATGACTATTTATCGCATTGATAACCCGATGACTGGCTCTGTGAGAGCGGGTATCTCCTAGCAACTGTTGCTTCTCAGCCACCAACCGGCTGACTCCCAAACAATTCAGACAACGAGATACCGCGACCGCAAGCCGCGCAGTCGCCTGTTGCTGACCCCGGTTTAATTGTTCATCACAAGCGCTGCATTAAAGCCGCGTGCGCCTTTGCGCACCTACGTGTTGAACAACTCATGAAAGAAGATGTACACATGAAAGATGGATCCACAAGCCAGCTCTGGCGTTTAACCCGGGGCCAGCGCCGGTTATTTGCGGGTGCTGCACTGGCAATGATAGTTGCCAACCTGTGCCTGTTTGTACCACCGGTTTTAGGAAAGTACTCGATTGATATGGTGAGTCAGCAGAATGCTGCGGCCATGACACCATTCATTCGCAGCATTTTTAACGGCGATAATCTGACCGGGTTGTTGTGGGTGGCCGGCTGCCTGTCTCTGCTGGTGACATCAGTCGCAGGTGTATTTCAGTATATGCGCGGACGCCTGACGGCACTTGCGTCGGAGGCAATTGCCGAACAGTTACGTCTGGATTTGTTCGAGCGACTGCATACAGTACGCGCCAGTTTTTTTGATTCGGAAAAAACCGGTGATCTGGTGCAGCGCTGCAGCTCCGATGTTGAAACGGTGCGTGCATTTCTGGCGTCTAATCTGGTTGATATCAGTCGCTCGCTGTTGTTAGTGATTTGCGTAATGCCCGTGTTGTTCTGGATAGATACAACCCTTGCCTGGGTATCACTATGCCTGATGCCAATCATGATTCTGGGCTCATACCTGTTTTTCTCGCGTGCAAAAACACTTTTTCAGAAGTCTGATGAAGCTGAAGGACGAATGACCGCCTGCCTGCAGGAAAATCTTACCGGCATTCGTGTGGTACGTGCGTTCAATCGACAGGCGTGGGAGATTGATAAATTCGCCGCTTGCAATGACGACTATCGCAATTGTGAGTACCAAATGATGAAGATCATGGCTTACTTTTGGTGTCTGAGTGATTTTATCTCTTTCAGTCAGGTAGGCATTGTACTTATTGGCGGTGCATTCAGAGTCCAGAACGGGCATATGAGTCTGGGTGATCTGTTTGCGTTTATCACCTATGTGTCGATGGTGATCTGGCCAATAAGACATCTTGGCCGAGTGCTCGTCGACAGTGGTATGGCTATGGTCGCGCTTAATCGTATTAACTACATACTGGCGCAGCCAGAAGAGACAAGCGGGCAGCAGCCACAGATTAGCCGGGCTTCAGGTGAATTGAGTATTAAACAACTGTCGTTTAACTACGAATCAGACCCGACTGAAAAAGCACTGGTGGACGCAGCAGAACAAGTATCCACACACATGTTGCAGAATATCAATCTCGATATAAATGCAGGTGAAACTCTGGCTATAGCCGGAGCTCCCGGCAGTGGAAAAACAACGCTGATTGCGTTGCTGCTGAAGCTGTATAAATACCAGCACGGTTCCATAGAGCTTGATGGATACGAGCTCAAAAATCTTGATAAACACTGGTTGCGTAATCAGTTCGCTGTGGTATTTCAGGAGCCGTTTCTATTTTCCCGATCGATTCTCGACAACCTGCGTGTAGGACGCGCAGATGCAAGTAATGATGAAATGCAATCTGCCTGTAAGGATGCCGCACTAC
>CAZQKJ010000707.1:0-1969 GCA_964593315.1 uncultured Granulosicoccaceae bacterium | reverse complement strand
TACGCTGCACAGGATGCCGGGGCTAATATAGCGATTTTACGATTTGCCAACGTCTACGGTGATATCTATGACTACTCCGATCGTGTTATACCCGCGTTTTCGCGCGCCGCAGTCAACGGCACAGCGCTCAGAGTAGACGATGCTCAGACCTGCATGGATTTCACCCACGTAGTCGATGTCTCGCAGGGTGTGGCAAGTGTCGTGGAGTTACTGCTCAAGGGGGAGAAAAATCTCCCACCTATTCATTTCGCCACAGGCACTGGCACAACGCTGGGTGAGCTCGCAAGAATGGCAGTTGCTGCAAGCGGCAACACCTGTGAACTCAATGAAGTCGAAAAGCGTGATGCCAGTGTCAGTTGCTTTATTGGTGACCCTGAAAGAGCCAAATCAATTCTGGGCTGGACACACAAAACCCCATTGCAATCTGGCTTCACCGAAATGGTCGAAGCTTTCAGAAACGCCTCTTAAGAAATTCGGATTAGAACAATGTCGTTAAATAACTATAGCGCGCGCAAGCGAGTATTAATCACAGGCGGCGCTGGCTTTCTGGGCTCGCATCTAACAGAAAAACTACTCAATGAAGGGCATGAGGTGGTCTGCGCTGACAGCCTCTTCACCGGTACAAAAGATAATATCGCAGCCTTCAGGGACAACCCGTACTACGAATTCATTCGCCACGATATCACCAATCCGCTGATTGTTGAGGTTGACGAAATATACAACCTTGCCTGTCCTGCTTCACCGATTCACTACCAGCACAATCCTATCCACACGGTGAAAACATCCGTGATGGGTGCGATTAACATGCTTGAACTCGCAAAACATTTACAGTGCAAAATTCTGCACGCATCAACCAGTGAAGTTTACGGTGACCCGACTGTACATCCACAAACAGAAGATTACTGGGGAAATGTGAATCCTATCGGTGTGCGATCCTGCTATGACGAAGGCAAGCGCTGCGCAGAAACATTGTTCTTTGATTTCCACCGACAGGAAAACATTGATATTCGAGTGGTGCGAATTTTCAACACCTACGGCCCGAGAATGCATCCGCAGGATGGCCGGGTAGTTTCCAACTTCATCATGCAGGCTCTTCGCGGTGATCCAATCACCATCTATGGTGACGGCTCGCAGTCACGCTCTTTTTGCTATGTCGAGGATCTGATCAACGGTTTTGTGAAGTATATGGATCTCGAGCCAGGTGCAACCGGACCAGTCAATCTGGGTAACCCGAATGAATTCACCATCAAAGAGCTGGCAGAGACAGTGATCAAGCTGACCAATTCAAAGTCTGAATTAATCAGTAAACCTCTGCCTGGAGATGATCCCAAACAGCGCCAACCCGATATTTCTAAAACAAAGAAGTTGCTTGACTGGGAACCTAAAATTCAGCTCGAGGAAGGGTTGAAGAAAACAATCGGTTTCTTTGAAGGCTTTATGTAAAACCCCATGAGAGGCCAAACCACACTAAGTGGCAGACCTGGGCTCTTGGGATGACGCTGTTGTAAAGTGAGATCTTGGATCAAAGTCCCATGCAGCCTCAAGATCACGCAGGTCTGCTATGCCACTCTCACCCAGTGTCTCGGGAACCGTGATCTGTACAACTACAATCTGATCTCCGGCAATCTGATCTCCGGCAGGATTTGCTGGCAGGCCTTTGCCTTTTAACCTCAGTCGGGTCCCACTGCGAGTACCTGCCGGAATTTTTAAACTCACAATGCCACCCAGTGTTGGCACATCAATTTTTGCACCCTCTATTGACTCAAGAGGTGTCAACGGTAAATTCAAAATAACGTTGGACTCATCAACAGAAAAAAGCTCATGTTGTTTGAGTTTAATCGTCAAGATCAAATCACCGTCGATAGCACCCGGCCTGCCCTGCCCTCGCAATCTGAGCTGACGTTGATCGGTAACACCAGCCGGAATATTTACGGTCAGTGTTTTTTCATCAAAGCCCGGGGCCGCAGGC
>CAZQKJ010000706.1:0-1975 GCA_964593315.1 uncultured Granulosicoccaceae bacterium | reverse complement strand
CAACTTCTGCACCCTCTGCATCGCGAATAACATAGTCGATGACGATGTCTTGCTGATCGCCTTCTGCGAGAGCCTCATAAGCAGGATTATTTGTGTCAAAGACAAGGTCGCCCGGCCCATCCCCTAGCGTGAACCCATCTGGAAGCTCGCTCACAACGGCAGACAAGACGGCGTCATTATCAACGTCCGAAGCGCCTTCGAGAAGATCAAAGGTAATAGACCCTGCCCCTTCATCTGCGCTCGCCGCAATTACGCCGTCCACAGTTGGAACATCATTTGTTCCGGTAATGGTAATCGTGGCTGTCTGCGCGGCAGCCCCGCCATTGCCGTCAACCACATCGTAGCTCACCACGATAACTTGAGTTTCGCCCTCACCTAAAGACTGGAAGTCTGCTTCAGAAGGGTCGAGTGTGAGGATGTTCCCATCAAGGGATACGCCATTAGGCAAATCGCTTATATTCGTAATTGAGAGCGTATCTGATGCATCAATATCGCTGGCACCATCCAGCAGATTAAGAGTCAAGCTATCATCGCCTTCCGCAGCCATAATAGCGAGCGCAGCTTCAACAACCGGAGCATTATTAGTGCCATCATCATCGGGATTTGTGCCGTCATCATCGGTTGGTGTGTCATCGTCAAAGGCGACGAAGACGTCCGCATCGGAGAGCCGATCAATAGACGCGCGATTGAGGCGACCTTGGGTAATGCCATCATCACCAAATACATCTTCAAGCCGGATCGAATCTGTAATTCCGCCGTCTTCATTACGGTTAAACACAAAAATAATATCATTTCCGTCTAAAATAGCATCAGTTTCGATATCACCATCACTCTCAATATAGCGGACAAAATCAACAATATCTTCACCTGTGGATAGGCTGAAATCTTGTCCGTTAAAGCTGAAACTTAACGTATCAAAATTATTCTCGCCCCCGCGAAAATTATTCGTATCAAAATCCGTAATGACATCATTGCCAATTGAGCCCGGCTCAATGTTACCAAGATTAATCACATCACGCGCGTTGCTATCACTGGCCCCATTAGCCGCGGATGTCGTGATAATATCATTGGCAGATGTGCCCTCAAGTACATCGCTGCCGCGATTGCCCGTGATAAGATTAACCTGCGCTGGTGGCGTTTCTTCAAAAGCGACAAAAACATCTTCATCAGTGAGACTATCAATAGAGGCGGCATTCAAGCGAGATTGGGTAATACCATCATCATTTAATATGCCTTCGAGCCGTATCGAATCTGTAATTCCGCCATCCTCATTGCGGTTAAAGACAAAAATAATGTCATTTCCGTCCAATATAGCATCAGTTTCGATATCACCATCACTCTCAATATAGCGAACAAAATCAACAATATCTTCACCTGTGGAGAGGCTGAAATCTTGTCCATTAAAGGTGAAGTTCAACGTATCGAAATTACTCTCACCCCCGCGAAAGTTATTCGCATCAAAATCCGTGATGACATCATTGCCAATTGAGCCGGGCTGAATCTCACCAATATTGATGGTGTCTCGCGCGTAGCGATCACTGGCCCCATTGGCCGCCGATGTCGTGATAATATCGTCACCTGATGTGCCGTTTAGGATATCACTTCCGCGATTACCAATGATAGAATTTGACCCTGCAATTTGTGCATCTGTTATATTTTGCGACATTTTCCACTCCCCAAATTTTTGGTACTTTATTGTAATTACACTTGTACTATTTTTAATGATATTAAACTTCAATACAACTACATCAATACTAAAACTCGTCAACTTTTAGATAACTCATTCTCGTATCAGGGGAATTAGTTCGAGTTCATCTGGTTCTGAACCTTCACCGTTTCGCAGGCCCCCCATATTGAACGCGGACTTTGGCGAGCCATTTAATGCCCAATTACTGCCTGATTGCCAAACATTACCAGCGGCCTTCTTTGGGCGTTTTAAGCCTCTGGGCTAATGTCTGCTTTTCCCCTCAAAGCG
>CAZQKJ010000705.1:0-1977 GCA_964593315.1 uncultured Granulosicoccaceae bacterium | reverse complement strand
AACTGGCACTGTGGCGCTCGTATCTTTTTTGAAACATCAAAAAATGTGAAGTAAGAAACTGGGAAACAGTTCCGTTGTGGACTAGTGAATCATTCCAGCACATCGTGCCAGTGGCAACGGTAATTTCCAGAGACTCTGCACGATTTTACGCGCACCACCAATACAGCAGCTGAAAATGACTACAATTTCTCACAATTGAGCGAAGGTGTGACCCACTAAAAACCGAGTTTATTGATCTGCAGCACGGAGTTAGAGGCGCTTACGAAAAATCAGTTCATTTGACACTACAACTGATAAGCGGCCTGCGAGCCGCTCCGGAACATAGGAGCGTGAGCACAACATGTGGCATCAGTCCTCAATTTTCATGCGCAGCAATACTGCGCCATCTTCCACCTGATCACCGACCGCTGTCATCACTTCTTCAACAACACCGGTCCGGGGCGCTACCAGTGTGTGCTCCATTTTCATCGCTTCCATCACAATTAATGTCTGACCTGCCTCTACCGAATCACCGGATACAACATCAACGACCTTAACCTGACCCGGCATGGGCGCTGCTACGTGATCCCCGCCTTCGGTATCGCGGCTACTGCCATCAAGACTATCAGGCACGGTAAAGTGCCAGGCACGATCGGCAAACACACTGACACCGGCACCATGAGATATACCGCGCGCATCGATGGTCTCATCGTCGAATGTAAATTTCCCGTTAGCAAGCACTGTTAACGAGTGCTGCTTATCGTTCAGGGTTATCTCCCAGTGCCGAGGAGATTCACCGGCAATTTTTAACAGCAGTGTCTCACCGGACAAGTCATTTAAGATGACACTGTGTGTCAGAGGCTGCCAAAGACTGAAAGCTGTCAAGGGATCCATCGCAATGGCAGATGCCTGCATCGCTGCAATCGCCACCACCGCAGCCGGTGCAGATTCAACCTGCATTAAAGATTCACTGTTGCGATCAATCAGTCCGGTATCAACAACACCTGATTCAAAGTCTTTGTTGTCAATCAGATCACTTAGAAAATTAATATTGGTCACCGAACCTGCGGCATGGGTATCACGTAAAGATTGCCGCATCAGGCGCAATGCTGATTCGCGATCGGAACCGTGTACGGTTAATTTGGCAATCATAGGATCATAGAAAGGCGAAATAACATCACCCTGTCTGACACCGGTATCCACTCTGACGGCAGTATTGGTTGCAACAGATTCATCTGACGGAAAATCAAGGTAGTGTAGTGTTCCGGTTGCCGGTAGAAAACCTTTCTCAACATCTTCAGCATAGATACGTGCCTCCATCGCCCAGCCTTCGATTTTCAGCTCGTGTTGCTTACACGGCAGCTCTTCGCCAGACGCTACACGCAACTGCCATTCAACCAGATCACAACCGGTAATCAACTCGGTTACCGGGTGCTCTACCTGCAAGCGGGTATTCATTTCCATGAACCAGAAACGATCAGTCTGTAACCCTTCAGAACTATCTACAATAAACTCGACCGTACCGGCTCCGGAGTAATCAATTGCCCTTGCCGCCTCAACCGCCGCGATACCCATAGCCTCTCGCATTTCATCTGTCATTCCAGGGGCCGGAGCCTCTTCAATAACTTTCTGATGCCTGCGTTGCAATGAACAATCACGCTCAAACAGATGCACAACATTGCCATGATCATCACCAAACACTTGAATTTCAATATGGCGAGGAGACGTTATATATTTTTCAATTAAACAGGATGCATCGGCAAAACTTGCGGAAGCCTCGCGTTGTGCACTGGCAAGAGCCGCTGCAAAATCAGATGCATCTTCAACCAGTCGCATACCCTTGCCACCGCCTCCTGCACGAGCCTTAATCAATACCGGATAGCCAATCGATGCTGCTTGCTGCGCCAGAAACGCTGCGTCTTGATTATCACCGTGATATCCGGGAACAACCGGCACACCAGCCTCTTCCATCAGAATTTTTGCAGCATCCTTAAGACC
>CAZQKJ010000704.1:0-1982 GCA_964593315.1 uncultured Granulosicoccaceae bacterium | reverse complement strand
AATGAAGGGTGCCACAAACACAATCGCGAGCGCATCGGCAAGCGGCATCACGCGGATCGCAGTGATGAAACAAAAGGTTGCAAACAGCAAAAGCAAGGCACGCAATATCAAAGGTAACCATTGCTTTAGCGTTACGCGCAGGGATAGCCGCATAACCAGGATAAACGGAGCCATCAACACGCACTGCACAACAAAACGCGCCGCTGTAATCTGCCCAACCGGCACGCTGGTTGAGGCCAGTTTGGCAGCTACATCCAACAAGGGTGCTGTCACGCAAAAGCCGAGCATCAGCACAACACCGGTAAGAATGTTGTCTGTGGATGAGGCTGAAGACGTAGCCAAGGATGTAGTATTCGTCATAGGTAAAGACTGGGAAAACGCCTGTTGAGCCTGAGTCCTGCCGGTTACTCACGTGCCTTTCCAGAAAGGTTCTGCCGCAAGGCACTGCAAGATTGTTGTTTACGTCACTGCTTCAACAAAAAGCCTAGCACATCTTCACCCATGCATGCCTTGCATCGTGCACTTTACAAAACATGCAGTCCTCTGTTCTATTTCCGGACCGTCAATTGTGGCATCGGCAACTTCACATTCTGCGGTCTCGTTGCTTCCGCTGCAACTTCCGCAGATGACTCCCGTTGACGCGTCACTTTTGATAACACCCCTTCCAGCAAGGGTGTCATCACCTGTAGCTGTCTCGCACGAATAACAACATCCCATACTGGTTCAAATTTCTTCCAGCCTGCTGAGTAAAAGAAATGTTTGGTCGAGTGCTTTAAAGAGCCGTGCGCCATGCTGGCCTTGCCAATATTAGACCACGAGTAAAACTGTTTGTAGGCACGATGATATCCTGCCAACAGCGCATCACTGGTCATGCTCTTTGGTTTGAACACCACATGACGGGTGTCGTAGTGATCCCAGTTGCTACTCACAATCCGATGCTGTTCAGCCAGTTGTTTGTGATACTCAGTACCTGGATAAGGTGTTGCAATGTGAAAAGTGGCGGTGGTAACACCTTGCTCTACCGCCCAGTCTACGGTGCGGTCAAAAACATTTTCGGTGTCGTGATCCAGCCCAAACACGAAGCTACCGTTTATCATGATACCGAGACTGTCGAGCCGCTCTACCACGGCATCGTAGTCACGATTCAGGTTCTGTTTTTTGGCAGCAAACTGATGGTTCTCAGAATTTACCGATTCAAATCCGACAAACAGGCTGCGCAACCCTGCTTCTGCTGCTTTTTCTATTAAGTCACCGCGTAAAACAGAGTCGACTGTTGCCGCTCCCTGAAACACCCGCCCCATCCCACGCATCCCTTCAAATAATTCAGAGGAGAACTTTCTATTACCGAGCAAATGATCATCAAGAAAGTACAAATGCTTGCCGGGTAACCGATCAATTTCTGCCAGCGCGTCATCAACTTTTTGCGTATAGAAGGAGCGTCCGCCTTTAAAGAACGCATCTTTATAACAAAACGTACAGTGAAAGGGACAGCCGCGCGATATAACTATCGAGTTTGGTACCAAATATAAGTTACGCTTAATCAAGTCTCTGCGAATCGGAGGCACACCCAGTAAAGTGCGCTCTTTAGAGAAATAGAGACGACGTTTTTTCTTCTGTTTAAAGTCTTTCAGAAAATCCGGAAAAGTGGACTCACCCGGACCAATGAAAATAGTGTCGGCGTGCTTGCAAGCCTCCTCGGGCAGGGAAGTCACATGCAAACCACCCAGTGCCACATGCACACCACGCTTGCGGTAGTGATCGGCAATGGCATAGGCTCTGTAAGCATTGGTGATATACACCTGAATCACCACCAGGTCAGGCGTATCATCCAGATGTAGCCGTTCCACATGCTGATCGACAATTTCCACCTGATCGTCGGGTGCACAACACGCCGCAAGTGTCGCCAGGCCCAATGGTGGAAACAAAGAATACTTAACCGGACGCCATGCCGGATTTTCGGCTTCGAGCAACGCGGGTAATAT
>CAZQKJ010000703.1:0-2002 GCA_964593315.1 uncultured Granulosicoccaceae bacterium | reverse complement strand
ATCACACAATGAATGCGCTGGAAATATCTCAACTCAGTAAAACCTACGACAACGGTTATGAAGCGCTAAAAGGAATCGATCTGTGCGTAGAGGAGGGTGATTTTTTTGCTTTGCTGGGCCCTAATGGTGCGGGTAAATCGACTGCTATCGGTATTATCAGTTCACTGGTCAATAAAAGCGGTGGCGAGATAAAAGTATTTGGAAACGATCTCGATGCCGAGCGTAATATCTGTAAGCTGGATATAGGTTTGGTGCCTCAGGAAATAAATTTCAACGTTTTCGAATCGCCGTTAAATATACTGATGACTCAGGCGGGTTACTACGGTGTTAAACGTGCTGAAGCTTTGAAACGTGCAGAAAAGTATCTCAAGTTGCTTGATCTGTGGGACAAGCGCAATGGTGCAGCACGCGAGATGTCCGGTGGCATGAAGCGGCGATTAATGATTGCCCGTGCTTTGGTTCATAATCCCCGTCTGCTAATACTGGATGAACCGACTGCGGGGGTTGACATAGAAATACGTCGCTCCATGTGGGAGTTTGTAAAAGACATTAACGCCAGTGGCACCACCATCATTTTGACCACACATTATCTGGAAGAAGCCGAGAGCCTGTGTAATAACGTGGCGATCATAGATAAAGGCGTGATCATCGAGCAGGGTGCAGTGAGTGATCTGCTCAGTCGCTCGATGGTGCAGACCTTTGTTCTGGATCTGAAAGACACAGCCAGCAGGCCTCCGGTTTTGTCTGGCTATACGGTGATCAGTTGTGAGGATCGTCGTTTGGAAGTCGAAGTGGTGATCGGCCAGTCGATGAACGGATTGTTCGAGCAGTTACAAACCCAGGGCTACGAAGTCACCAGTATGAGAAACAAGTCTAACCGGCTGGAAGAGTTTTTTCTTCGACTGGTCAGTCAGTCCAAGGCCGCTTAAAGGTTATATATATGAGCGCTTCTTCTGCAAATCGATCCAGCCCCTCCATTGCCAGTGTCAACTGGATTGCGTTTACCACGCTCGTAACTAAAGAGATTCGCCGATTCATGCGAATCTGGGTGCAGACCATAGTGCCGCCTGCAGTCAGTGCAATTCTGTACATGATGATATTCGGCAAGCTGATTGGTACTCGCATTGGTGAGATGGATGGCCACCCTTACATCAACTTTGTTGTTCCCGGCATCATAATGATGGCGATCATCACCAATTCCTACGGCAATGCGGTGTCGTCTTTTTTTGGTGCCAAATTCCAAAACCATATTGAAGAACTGCTCATCGCACCGGTCCACAACTGGGTTATACTGGCGGGTTTTGTCGTCGGTGGCGTTTGTCGAGGGTTAGCCGTTGGGGCATTAGTGGCAGTCGTGTCATTGTTTTTTACTGATATCAGCGTTGAAAACCCGGTGGTTACACTGGTAGTGGTGATTCTAACTTCTACGCTGTTCGCGATTGGCGGTGTTATAAACTCGGTATACGCGAAGAGCTTCGATGATATATCTATAATTCCGCATTTTGTATTAACCCCATTGACCTATCTTGGCGGCATCTTTTACTCAATTAAACTGTTACCAGAATTCTGGTACAACGTATCTCTTTTGAACCCTGTGTTGTATATGATCAACGGATTCAGGCACGGGATTCTTGGTTCTTCTGACTTTCCGTTATGGTGGTCTTTTTTTGTTATTGTGGTATTTATACTAGTATTAGCTTGTATCGCATTGCATTTAATGAATAAAGGTGTCGGCATTAAAAGCTGACTCCTCTAATGAAAGGGTAGCATCCATTGGCTAAGAAAAAGAAAAACAAGAAACCTACGATGGCGCAGACCGCCGATCGGCACGAGCTCTATCAGGAGTCTGTACAAGACTCGGAGTTTGAACTCGATTTCGTACAGGACACTTACAAGGACATACGCGGCAAGAAGCCGGTGTTACTGCGTGAAGATTTTTCCGGTACATCTCGCAGTGCCTGCGTTTGGACCAAGCGCAACAAAGCCAACCGGTCCTATGCGG
>CAZQKJ010000702.1:0-2003 GCA_964593315.1 uncultured Granulosicoccaceae bacterium | reverse complement strand
TGAAAAATCAGGTTTAGATCGCGCTTGGCATGACCCATCAGTTTTTGGCACGTTGATCTTAACCGACTGCGAAGACCGCAGTGCCTGTGGAAGCTATCAGGTAGTTTCAGAATAAGGTGCCACAGATACATCAGTGTACAACAACTACTCAGATACCGGACAGTCGGACAGCAACGGCAACAGCGATAATGACGACTAAGGTAGAGAGATTAATGCGAACAGCGTTGTTACTGACGTGCAACGCTTACACGTGAATCACCGATAAGAACGACGTGGCGGTTCACATTCGTAATCGATAAAATAAACAGCGCCTTTTATCGGCTTACTCAGCGACAGTTCCTGCACTGCAACACCTGTACGTTGCCGTGGGCGGTAGCGTCTCTCATTGGGATGATGCAGAGTATAGGCGTGATTGATTATCCGGTAATGACCACCACACGAGCTGTGCATCCTCCAATAAGCTTCCTCTCGAGCGCTGGCCAGTGCGCGAGCAGATGATCGATCGGGTTTAAAGCGCACAGTACCGATCTTATGCCTCCGTTCATTGACGGGCGCATACTCACTGTGAATCAGGCTTTCCCCGGGAAAATTGACCACAGCTGCCCGGGGCTGACAGCTCGTAAGGGTCATAAAGGTTAAGAATACCAACCAAAGCTTGAACATCGCTTTCATTCCTTGAAACATGAGTAACTCGGATGAACCCTGTTCACTGCCAGATCTGCAGATCCATCCCTTATAACATCAGTGTAGTCGATACTGAAAATTCTTCCAGAATGGAATTAGTCCTCACCGAATTTGAGCGAAGCTGTTGCTTAATTTGCTTCAAATGCAGGGTATAAAAAGTAGTTGGTTTGCTTTGTAGCGAAAATAGTCAACGAATTAAAAATGCCGCAAGCTCAGGCACAAAAAAAGGCCGCTCCTGAGGAGCGGCCCGTGTTTCTTTGGCCGAGCTAAATCAGCCTTTGATCAGAGTACCAATCAATTGAAGGTCAATCGAAGGATTTACTTCAGTGTAGTACCCAGAGCTGATCCGCCCGTTGCAAAAACACTAGACATGTGATCACCTCCTTTTAAGTAGCCAATGGGACTTAAAAGGTAGCACACTCTCCCGACAGGTGAAAGTGAAGGAATCGATGGCTTTGCAACGCATGCGGGACAATACTGAGGCAGGAATGTTCAATCTATTCAGCGTCCATTAGATCTGCTGCGCATTTTTAAACTGTGGGTCTCTTTTTACGGAAAACTATTAACGCTAAATCACTACCAGCCAGGTATCAATGCTGGGTTAAACTGCACACGCCTTTCATTCCGTTTCTAAACACTTGAGCATCTTGCGTGAACCAACCTGCCTTTACCGAACTCGACTTGCCAGCAGATCTACTTAAAAACCTAGAGTCACTTAAGTATCACCAGATGACACCGGTACAATCACAGGCATTGCCGTTGGCACTGGCAGGCAGTGATGTGATTGCCCAAGCTAAAACCGGATCAGGTAAAACAGTTGCATTCGGTTTGGCGTTGCTTGCAAATCTTGATGCTAAAAAATATAAAATACAATCTCTGGTACTGTGTCCGACAAGAGAGCTTGCGGATCAAGTCGCTACTGAAATCCGTTTGCTCGCACGCGCCATACACAACGTAAAAGTACTAACCCTTACCGGTGGTACATCAATAAGACCACAGATAGAGTCACTTGAACGCGGCGCACATATCATTGTGGGTACACCCGGCAGAATAGAAGACCATCTCGATCGTGGCACATTAAGTCTTGAAGCAGTCAATACATTGGTATTGGATGAAGCAGACAGGATGCTACAAATGGGATTTCAGGAGTCAATTGACAAGATCGTCAAATTTATTTCCGCTGAAAGGCAGACATTACTGCTCAGTGCCACCTATCCCGATGAAATAAAATCTATTGCCAACAGACTACTAAAGACGCCTGAGATGATTGTTGTGGATGCAGAACACAGCAATGATCATATACAACAACACTTTTATAG
>CAZQKJ010000701.1:0-2004 GCA_964593315.1 uncultured Granulosicoccaceae bacterium | reverse complement strand
TTCCGAGTAGAAGAGGACGTTGCCGCCCTCAACCCTCACAGACCCGGACGAGCGCAATTCACGCATCCGGTTCCTCACAACTATTGCTTCGCTTCGTTAATAGGTATAACGATGGTAAATTTTAGGCCTTGCAAGAGGATGAAGATCAAGCATATGACCAAATCGCTCCCAAGGAATATAACTTTTCCTCGAGCGGCGACACAGCCATTTATGCCACAGCTTCTCCACATGGTGTAACAGCCCTCTCAGAGAACGGCCGTTACCGGTAATACCAAAGTATGCGTAGTGACCGACTAACATGCGGTTAAGCTTCAACAACTGCATCGACATAGGCAAATGACGCCCGTTCCTGCAAGTTTGGTTAAACACCTTTAGCGTTCTCGACAGACGGCTTTTTGCAGTCTTTCGAAACACGACTTTGTAACCACGTCGAGACTTACCCCAAAAGTGTGTGAATCCCAAAAAATCGAAACTCATCACTTCAGATTTATCAACCTTCTGCTCTCTTGATCGAAAGCGAAAGTCGATTAATTTGGATTTGTCAGGATGCAGTACAAGATCGAAACGCTTTAGGCGCTTCTCCAATACAGATTGAACCCGGCGAAAATCACCGCTGTGTTCGAACACCAAAACAAAATCGTCAGCAAATCGCGTCACACTACAACGCCCTGACAACCTTGGCTTTACTACCGTCATAAACCAATCATCCAAAACATAATGTAAATAAATATTGGCTAACAGAGGAGAAATGACTCCACCTTGAGGTGTGCCCTGACCCAAGAAGGTCAACTGACCTCCATCAAGCACACCAGCCTTTAACCATTTATCTATCAATTTCCGAATGACCCCATCAACTACTCGTCTGCCAATGAACGAGCGCAAGTGCTGATGATTGATCGTATCAAAGTACTTTTGAAGATCAGCGTCATACACCCAACGACCTTTCTCCCGCATAATATGATGACGAAGACTCTCCAGTGCTTGATGAGCTGAACGTTGTTTACGGAAACCAAAAGAGCAATCATGAAAATCTTGCTCGTATATCGGTTCTAGTAACATAACAACAGCCCGTTGGACGATTTTATCCTCAAAGGTCGGTATACCCAGTGGACGTTGTCCACCGTCTGACTTAGGGATATGCACACGGCGTATTGCTGGAGCTCGGTACCGGCCAGAGCGTATCCGCTCAAGTAAGCCAGTGAGGTTCGATTCCAGCTCAGCGCTGTATTCGGCGGCTGTTTTACCATCAACACCTGCCGCACCATCTTTACGGGTTAGCTTATAAGCTTGGTACAGCCAATCAAAATCAATATGATGACTCAAGGAAGTAAAGGCCATTACCGGATCGTTCTTAGCCAGCATGGCTATCTGTTCTTGTTTCGTTGACACTTCTTTCATAAGTTTCTGAGCACTTAACGTGTTTCCCAATAACAGTTCAATAATTATGATGCTCCCTTTCCTCGTCAGGGTCCTCGTGAGCCGAGTTCCCCTGAGTCAACAGTACTATGGAGCACTAAGACTTCCAGTATTTACTATCCGCTCACTTATGGATTCGTTCACGGACTCCTGAACTTGCTCCCTATTCGCTCCACCCCACCGAGAGCGGTTTTGGGGCAGCCTGGTTAATGTTCACCCATAAACCAATGGTTATCTATTCAGGTTCAACACTGGACCTCACAGGTTCCTGAGAAATCCATCCCGCACCTCTGCCCTGGTCACAGATCCCGGTCGGATTGCTACACCTCACCAAATCGGTGTAGTCAATGCTGACCCCATACCATACAAAATGAGGCCCCCAACGGACGCATAATATCGAGACTCAATCCCACGGCTTCAATACCCGCTGTCTACGCTTCACTGTCAGTGTTACCACTGCCCGTGCAAGACTCGCTTCTAGCTGAAGGTTACTCTTTACTAAGAGGGAGTCGAACCCTCTGGATTTCAATGAATAATTTCAGATCAGAAATTGATCCTCCCAGATTCTCAGGCTTAGCCTGTCGCAAG
>CAZQKJ010000700.1:0-2007 GCA_964593315.1 uncultured Granulosicoccaceae bacterium | reverse complement strand
TTTGTTTGCTGGTTGGTTTGGTGAAATTCTTTTCTACCGTATTTTCAGTATTGAGAGATCGGGAAGTCTTTTGCTGTACTTTGGTGTATGGCTGGCTTTCCACTGCCTTCACTATACGACGATATTTGTATATCGTGGCCAGCACGATGTAGTGAAGGCGACTCTATATGGAGTACCTATTCGGACATTCCTAAGCGTTGTTGTGCTAGCGGTTTTATATGCTTCTGGTCGATCCGTGTCGCTAGAGGAAGTTATTCTGGTTAATGCTTTTGTTACCGGCCTGTCCTTAGTGCTATCGCTTATTCCGCTTAGAGATTTATGGATTAATCGTTCTACTTCGATAAGTGAGGTCATAAGTTTTAAGGAGCTGTTAACTCAATCGACTCCACTGTGTTTGAATGCTTCGCTACAGGAGGTTTATTTACGCAGCGGTATGTGGGCGCTTGGGTATTTCGTGGTTAAAGATGAAGTGGCGCTTTATGGCGCCGCTTTGCAATTGGTTGTGCTCCTGGTGATACCTATACGGATATTTAATGGTGTATTGCCTCCTGTAATTGCGAATTACTATTTTAATAAAAAGGACAAGATTGGTTTAGAGAGAATCGTGCGTAGTACGTCGACTGTGAGTGCGGGCGTTACGGTTTTTAGTGTGGTTTTTATGTATTTCTTCGGGGAACAGTTGCTTTCATTGATTTATGGAGACTATTACCGGGGGGCGCACAATATCCTGATGGTGTTACTCATCGGACATAGTTCTACAGTTTTGTTAGGTCCTACACGCCAGATTCTTAAAATGACAAGAAACCAGGGAACACTGTTTAAAATCAATGGGGTGTTTGGACTTATAACCGTGCTGGTTACTGCTGCTTGCGCTTATATTTCTGGGCCTATAGCGGTGGCTATTGGAGCGTCGGCGGTCATGGTTGTGGCAAATCTCAGTCTCGCTAAAACAACATCAAACATAACCGGAATTTGGTCCTCAACCTACATAAAGCCAAAAGACTTGAAGGTGATGACTGGCACCATCACCAAACTGGCAAGCCGTCGGAAATAATCGCTCAGAGCAGCGAGTCAGGTTTTGTGCTCTAGTAGTGATTTTTTGAGTATATCCTTCACATAGCGCTGACTGAGATCAGCCTCTGAAAAGTATCTGAACAGAGCGGGGATTGCTCTTTGACTCATATCGATTTCATAAGTACCAAATTGTTGAAATCTATTATGTGTTCTCAGTTTGATTGTACTGTTTGTGTAACAGTTGTGTCTGATATCTACTGAAGTGGAATGTACAAGTGATGGATCAGATTGTCTTGAGCAGTGATTCAAAGTCGAGGGTAGCCAACGGAAATTTAGCTGTTCGATTGGTTGCATCCTTCGCTGTAGGTTCTCTTCTGTTGGGAACGGCGCATGGACAGACTTTACGGCAGATGGTCTCGGCGGAGTCAGGAGTCGAGGTGGTAGTGTCCAACAATCCTCGAACAGGCAATGCCAGTTTTATGAGAGTTGTGGGAGATTCAGGTATTTCTCAATCTGCTACCAGGCGATCTTCTGCTACGGCAGGAAGTTCAGCACGCAGCTTTTTGGATCAGTTTGGTCGTGCTTTTGGCCATAGTGACTCCGGGTCAGATCTGGAGCTGAGTTCCGAATCCAGAACGCGCGGTGTCTCTGCCGAGCACACAGTTAAATTTAAGCAAAGACGAAATGGGGTCCCCATTGTTGGCGGTGAGATTAATGTTCATCTGAACGGTAACTTGCAGGTGGTGAGTGCCAATGGCTCGCTGTCGTCGGTGCCGACTGAATTTCGAGCGGGTGATACCGCTTTAGCCATCAGTAACGCAATTGGAGTTGCCGCCAAGAATAATCCGACGGTAGCGTCTAAAAGTCTAAGTGCCTCGAAACCGGAGCTTGTGATATTGAATCCGGCCTTGTTGGGAGAGGATGATAATCGAGAATATGGTGCTTATAAGATTGTAGTCACCGACACACTGGGACGGTTGAACTATGTAGTCT
>CAZQKJ010000699.1:0-2010 GCA_964593315.1 uncultured Granulosicoccaceae bacterium | reverse complement strand
GACGCGCGCGGATTTGAGCCGAATGAGAATGTTTTTCTCGGCTATCAAAAATTTGTGGGTCGCACCATTCGCACCAAAGAGCCGCACGGCCTAAAGCGGCCCATTATTATGGACGCGACAGTCGAGCAATTAGGGGGCTATCGTTTCGTCTATTGCCTCCCCTTTACCGACCACGAAGTGCTGGTTGAGGATACTTATTATACAGACGGGGCAGGCCTATCCGAAAACGAAGTCGCCGTCCGTGTGGATGATTATATCAATGCCAAGGGCTGGAGCGACCACGAACTCTTGCGGCAAGAGAAAGGTGTGTTGCCGATAACTTTGGCAGTTGAAGATAAATACTTTGATGCACCAGCATTGGGAATTAGGGGCGGCTTTTATCATGCTGTAACAGGTTATAGTTTTCCTAATGCACTTAAGAATGCAGATTGGTTGGCGTTTAAAATTGAACTTTGGGGTAAAGATTGGGATGCGGAGACTTCTGACCACACGCTTCAAGTTAATCGAACAGGACATCGTCAAGACGAACGTTTCCTCCGCCTCTTAAACCGTATGCTGTTCCGCGCCGCAAAGCCCGAAGAGCGTTATACGGTCCTTCAGCGCTTTTACGGTCTCAACCAAGGGCTTATTGAACGGTTTTATGCGGGTCAGCTTCGGTGGTATGACAAAGCCCGTATCCTTATCGGCAAACCCCCTGTGCCTGTGACAAAGGCGCTCTATAATCTGTCGGAAAAAGCCTTTATCAAGCGCGAAAGAGCGAAACGGGATTCCCATAAGTGACACAGACAATTGATTCAAAACCCACAGCTATCGTTGTTGGCGCAGGCTTTGGCGGGATTGCGCTGGCCATTCGTTTGCAAGCGATGGGTTTTCAAACAACGTTGCTTGATAACCGCGATAAGCCAGGTGGGCGGGCCTATGTCTATGAAATAGACGGCTTTAAATTTGACGGTGGACCCACGGTGATTACCGACCCTGACTGTCTTGAAGAATTGTTCACCCTGACCGAGCGCAAGATGGAAGACTATGTCACCCTCTTGCCTGTGGACCCATTTTACCGCCTTCAATGGGAAGATGGTGAGGTCATGGATTACAATAATGACCAAGACTTCCTCGAGCAGCAAATCGCGGCGCGTAACCCCGACGATGTGGCGGGCTACCGCAAGTTCTTAGCGTATTCTCAAGAGCTCTACCGCGAAGGATATGAAAAGCTCGGGACAACGGCTTTCCTTAAGATGAGCCAGATGTTTGCCGCCGCGCCGCAGCTTATCCGATTGCGTGCAGACCAAAGCGTTTATAATCGCGTGTCCAAATACGTAAAAGATGAGAAGACGCGCCAGCTCTTATCGTTCCAATCTTTACTTGTCGGCGGCAATCCCTTTGCGACCAGTTCCATTTACGCGCTTATTCACGCACTGGAGCGAAAAGGCGGTGTGTGGTTTGCCAAAGGCGGGACAGGTGCGCTTGTGGCAGGGCTGGTCAGCCTCTTCCAAGATATTGGCGGGGAGCTTCGTCTCAACGCAGAAGTTACAGATATCCATACCGAAGGTGACCGTGTGACGGGCGTTTCCATAGAAGATGGCTGGACGATGAGCGCCGATCTCGTCGCCTCTAACGCTGATGTTGTACACACATATTCCAAGCTCCTGCGCGGACATAAGCGCGGGGAGGCTTACGGCAAATCCCTGAAAAAGAAACGCCATTCTATGTCGCTTTTTGTGATTTACTTTGGTCTAAAAACCCCAACGCCAGAGCATTTAAAACATCACATCATTTTATTTGGCCCGCGTTATAAAGAGCTTATCGCTGAGATCTTTGGTAAGGGCGGTAAGCTCTCGGATGACTTCTCGCTTTATATGCACGCGCCTTGCGTGACGGATACGTCGATGGCGCCAGAGGGCAAATCCTCTTATTATGTTCTCGCGCCTGTCCCGCATCTCGGTCATGCTGATTTAGATTGGGATGAAATTGGCCCCGCCTATACGCAGAAGATTTTAGACTATCTGGAAA